>NZ_JAAVUO010000069.1:0-11760 GCF_012163165.1 Natronococcus sp. JC468 | reverse complement strand
CAAACCACGCTGACTCTTGTTCATCGAGAACAATACGCTTCCAAGGGGGTCAACGCTTTCGCAGACCACTCTTGCTGCGACCGTGGTTCAAATCCCTCCGACTCCGCGTCTGCTAGGAATAATATCGTGAGCGGTAGGAATCGAACAAGGACGATTTAAGCTCATAGGACAGGCGAAGCAGGACAATGGCCTCGAGTTCTCGATTAGACGGATGGTCCGAGCGGATGTGGATCGATACGATCCACTCTGTTCTGAAGTCCACGAGCTTCGAGAACATATAAATCGTGGCCGAGAAGTGGTCGAAGTTAGGCAAAATCGTGGTATTAGGTATGGACAGACTGTAATTGGGACGACACTATTCGAAAGAAATGACGGGGAGGATACTGGTCCGTTCTATTATATATACTGTACGGAAAAAGAAATTCACGCAGTAGAGATTGTATGAGTAACGAGGAAATACCGGTTCGGATAACCCCGCCGCAGTCCCCGTATTTTGGGTCTATAGAACGGTAGCGAAACGATACGAATCGGAAGGTGACTCCTAGAAACATCGTATTTCAGTAACGGAGTCCCCCGGTCGACGGGCGTCCGGAACCCGCGCCGCGGCAGCCACAGACGCGTGCTAACTGTCGACACTATCCGTCTCCTCGAGCGTCGGTCTACGAACGTCCTCGGTACCGACCGCTCGAGCGACGCCGACGACCGCGCCGTCGGCGCGACCTCGAATCGGTGAATTTCGCGGTAACGAGCCGACCGGCGGGCCGACTGCGCCGGTTGGTCGGACGAACGCGGAACCGGGCGCGGGCCTCGAGCACCGGACGGCGCGGCGCTTTCGCTGCGAGAACTGTCGCGGCGACGCCGTTAGGCGGAGGCTACCGGTCGAACGGGCGGGCGTTCGCTCGTTCTGGTACCGTTCGACGAGTGTCTGTCTCGTCGACAGACAGGTTCCAAGCGACGGTCGGATCCACGGAAACTCGACCCGCGCCGCGTTCGAACGGTCCCCGTCGAGTGGCGGACGGACTCGAGGTCGAGCAGCGCGAATCGGACGGCCCAAAGCCGATCCCCGCCGATCTCGTCGTCTCGAGGCGGACGGAATCCGTCACCCGTCCGCGGGACGCGAGTCCGGTATCGGCGCCGGACGAAGGAAGGAGTCGGTCGGTGGAACGGCGTCCGCGAGGCCCGTCTCGAGCGACGGCGGCGTATCGCGCTACGCGGCGTCGACCGAGACGCGAGTGACGTTCGACGAGCCACAGACCGAACAGCGCTGCTCGGGCGACTCGGTGAGGCTGGCGCCGCAGTCCGTGCACGTCCCCCGGGTCGTGTCGCCGATTCCGGACCCGCAGAGCGAACAGACGCGGTTGGTTCCGCGGAAGTGTGCCCCGCAGTCCTGACACTCGTAGACGCTTCGCATGATTCACCGTTTGCGTCCGGATCACAAGGTCGTTTCGCCCGTCGCTCACGTCCTCACTATATTCTTTGTTTCCTATTACTTCAAACGTTATAGATGGGGGAAAATTGCAGAGAGTTTATGTTTACTTCGATGGAATTACTCGTGAGATGGCGCCACCAACTCGTCGGGGGAGCGAATCGACGGCCACCGCCGGACGGTACGAGACCGTCGCCGATCTCGCCCAGCAGGCCCTCGCTGACGGGGACGTCGAATCCCTCCTGCAGTCGGCGGCGAGCGACGTCGCGATCGCGATCGACGCGCGGTCGCTGGCGATCCTCGAACGACTCCCGGGGGGCGAGCACGCGACCGTTCGCTGTCACGTCGGCCGCCACGCCGCCCGCGGCGAAGGGGGAACGGTCGCCGCGACGGCCGGTAGCTGGATCGGGGCCGTCCTCGCCCGAACCGAGCCCGTCGTTCTCGACCCCTCGAGCGACGCCCTGGCGCCCGCGGACGGAGCCGAACACAGCGTCGGCGTCCGGATCGACGTCGACGGCGAGCCGTGGGGACTCCTCGAGGCCCACGCGAGCGAGCCCGGGTTTACCGACGACGACGTCGCCTTCCTCGAGCGGGTCGTCAACGTCCTCGAGAGCGCGCTCGAACCCGCGCCGGAGCCGACCGACGACGTGGTCTCGTCCGCCGAGGAAACGGACAGCCTCCGTCGCGCCGTCGAGACCGCCCGCGAGGGGATCGCCGTCCTCGAGCCCGGCGGGGTGTTCGCCTACGTCAACGAGGCCTACGCCGCGCTGTACGAGTACGAGCCCGCGGAGATGCTGGGACTGCACTGGGAGCGGGTCCACCCGCCGGGGATGATCACGCGGATCTACCGGGAGGTGTTCCCCCAGCTCTCGACCGCGGGCGCCTGGTCGGGCAAGACGGTCGGACTGCGGAGGGACGGGACGCGGTTTCTCAAGGAGCACAACCTCTCGGCGACGGCCGACGGAGGGATGGTGAGCGTCGTTCGGGACGTGGCCGAACGCCGACGGCTGGAGTCCGACCTCGAGGAGATCTACAGTCGGATCACGGACGCGGTCGTCGGCCTCGACGTGGACTGGACGTTCACCCACGTCAACGACCGTGCCGCGGAGCTGATCGGCCTCGAGGACCGGGAGGTGCTGGGTCGCTCGTTCTGGACGGTGTTTCCCGACGTCGGAGAGACCGTCGAGTCGGAGTTCCGGACCGCAATGGCGACCCAGGAGCCCACCGCCGTCGAGGAGTACGTCCCCGCCCTCGAGTCGTGGCTCGAGGTCAGCGTCTACCCCTTCGAAACCGGGCTCTCGGTCTACCTGCGGGACGTCACCGAGCGAAAGGCCGTCGAGCGCGAACTCCGGGAGAGCAACTGGGCGCTGCGCCGGCTCTACGAGATCACCGCCGACCCGGAGCGGTCGTTCGAGGAGAAGGTGGCTCGGCTGCTCGAGCTGGGCCGCGAACGGCTCGGGCTCGAGGTCGGGTTCGTCGCCGACGTCGATCCGGAGGCGGATCGCTTCGAGGTCGTCCACGCGACGACCGACGGCGGGGTCAGTCCCGGGGCGTCCGCCCCGCTGTCCGAGACCTACTGCCGCCAGACCGTCGAGGCGGCGGAGCCGCTCGTGGTCACGGACGCGCCCGCCCAGGGCTGGGCCGACGATCCCGCCTACGAGCGGTGGGGATTCGACACCTACGTCGGCTGCGAGATCCCGGCGGGCGACGGCACTCGAACCGTCTGTTTCGCGGACGGGAACCCGCGATCGGAGCCGCTGACGCCCGCCGAGCGGGGGTTCGTCGAGCTCGCGGCGCAGTGGCTCAGCTACGAGCTCGAGCGCCGCCACTACCGAGACGAGCTCGAGGAACTCGTCGACGAACTGGAGGACTCGAACGAACGGCTCGAGCAGTTCGCCTACGCGGCCTCCCACGACCTCCAGGAGCCCCTGCGGATGGTCACGAGCTACCTCCGACTGATCGAGGACCGCTACGGCGACGACCTCGACGCCGACGGCGAGGAGTTCCTCGAGTACGCGGTCGACGGCGCCGATCGCATGCGCGAGATGATCGAGGGGCTGCTCGAGTACTCCCGAGTCGACACCCGCGGGGACGCGTTCGAGCCCGTCGACCTCGAGGAAGTCCTCGAGGCGGTGCGGTCCGACGTCCGCGTCCGAATCCGGGAGAGCGGGGCCGAGATCGACGTCTCGCGGCTGCCGTGCGTGCGCGGGGACGCCGGCCAGCTCCGCCAGCTCTTCCAGAACCTGCTCGAGAACGCGATCAAGTACTCCGGGGAGGAGCCGCCGCGGATCGAGGTCTCGGCCGACCGCTCACGAGCCGACGGCTACTGGCGGATCGCCGTTCGCGACGACGGCGTCGGGATCGACCCCGCGGAGAGCGAGCGGATCTTCGACGTCTTCCAGCGTCTGCACGGCCGCGACGAGCCGGGGGCCGGAATCGGGCTCGCACTCTGTCGGCGGATCGTCGAACGCCACGGCGGCGAGATCGGCGCCGACTCCGCGCCCGGCGAGGGAGCGACGTTTACCGTCACGCTGCCGCCGGCGAACGACGCGACAGCCGCCGAAGCGTAACCGACCGTCGCCGGGTTTTTATCGTGGTTCGTCGAACGCGAAGCTATGAGCCGAGACACCGTTCGACTCAGCTGGAACGAGAACAAGACCGTCGCGACGCTGACCGTCGACCGACCCGAGGCGCTCAACGCCTTAAACGTCGCAACCCTCGAGGGGATCGGGGACGCCGTCGACGAGGCCGAAGACGAGGGCGCGCGGGCGCTCGTCCTCACCGGTGCCGGCGACGACGCGTTCATCGCGGGCGCGGACATCGACTACATGCAGGACCTCTCGAGCCCGGCGGCCCAGGCGTGGGGCGAGCTCGGCCACTCCGTCGCCGACGCCCTCGAGGCGTTTCCGGCGCCGACGATCGCGGCGATCAACGGCTACGCCTTCGGCGGGGGCTGCGAGCTGGCGCTGGCCTGCGATCTGCGGGTCGCCAGCGAGTCTGCACTGATCGGTAACACCGAGATCGACCTCGGGATCATCCCGGGCTGGGGCGGGACCCAGCGCCTGCCCCGGCTCATCGGCGACGAGACGGCGCGGCGCCTGATCTTCCTCGGCGAGCGCCTCGACGCCGAGAGCGCGGCCGAGGTCGGGCTCGTCGGCGAGGTCGTTCCCGACGACGAACTCGAGGCGGTCGTCACGGAGCTGGCCGACCGCCTCGCGGCGAAACCCGCCGACGCGATGCAGGCGGCCAAGCAGTCGCTCAACCAGTTCGGCGAGGGATCGCGCTCGAGCGGGCTGGCCTACGAGCAGCGGGCGTTCGCCAGCCTCTTTGGCACCCCCGACCAGCGCGAGGGGATGGCGGCGTTCCTCGAGGACCGGGAGCCCGAGTTCCAGTAACGGCCGGGCGCGCACTCGAGGTGGCGCGACGGCTCCGTCGTCGAGGGCGGTGCAGTGAGTTTCGTCCCCGATCCGGAGCCGTGCAAGCATACGACTGGGTGACGCTTACACGACTGTTCGTTGACGGTGGAAACGGCGACCGACCTGAACGCGAACGTCCGTCGTTTCGGTCCCGTTTCCTACCATGACAGCAGACGACTCTCCCGACGAGCGAGAACCGAAGGCGACCGACTCCGACGCCGACCGAGCGCCTCGAACCGACGGTTCGGGAACCGACCCCGGATCGGCGGGAACGAGCGACGATGCCGACGGTGAGATCGATTCGGACAGCAAACACGAACAGCTCGAGGAGGTGCGGGAAAACGCCGAGGGCGAGTACCTGACGACCGACCACGGGGTGCGCGTTACCGACACGGACAACTCCCTGAAGGCGGGCGAGCGGGGTCCGACGATCATGGAGGACTTCCACTTCCGGGAGAAGATGACTCAGTTCGACCACGAGTCGATCCCCGAACGGGTCGTCCACGCCCGCGGCACCGGCGCCCACGGCTACTTCCAGCCCTACGAGGACCCCGACCTCGGCGAGTACGACGAGGTCTCCGAACTGACGAAGGCCTCGTTCCTGCAGGATCCCGACCAGAAGACGCCCGTGTTCACCCGCTTTTCGACGGTCGTCGGCTCCCGGGGATCGGCCGACACCGTCCGGGACGTTCGCGGGTTCGCGACGAAGTTCTACACCGAGGACGGCAACTGGGATCTGGTCGGCAACAACATGCCACCCTTCTTCATCCAGGACGCGATGGAGTTCCCCGACCTGGTTCACGCGATCAAGCCCGAACCCGACGACGCGATCCCGCAGGCAGCCTCCGCCCACGACACGTTCTGGGATTTCGCCTCGCTGAAACCCGAGACCACGCACATGCTCATGTGGCTGCTCTCCGGACGGGCGCTGCCTCGAGCCTTCCGGATGATGCAGGGCTTCGGCGTCCACACCTTCCGGCTGGTCAACGAGGAAGGCGAGTCACGGTTCGTCAAGTTCCACTGGACCCCCAAGCTCGGTACGAACCAGCTCGTCTGGGACGAGACCCAGAAGATCGCCGGCAACAACCCCGATTTCAACCGCGAGGATCTCTACGACGTTATCGACGAGGGGTACGCGCCCGAGTGGGAACTCGGCGTTCAGATCGTCGAGGAGGACGAGGCCGATCGGTTCGACTTCGACCTGCTCGACCCGACGAAGATCATCCCCGAGACCAAGGTCCCGGTCCGCCCGATCGGCAAGATGGTCCTGAACGAGCGGCCCGACAACTTCTTCACGGAAGTCGAACAGGTCGCGTTCCACCCCGGCAACGTCGTGCCGGGCATCGACTTCTCGAACGACCCGCTCCTGCAGGGCCGGTTGTTCTCCTACCAGGACACGCAGCTCAACCGTTTCGGCAGCGCCAACTGGGACGAGATCCCGATCAACCGACCGATCGCCGAGCGACACAACAACCAGCGCGCCGGCTTCATGCGCCAGGAGATCAACGAGGGGAAAGCCTCCTACAAGCCGAACTCGATCGGCGACGACGATCCGCAGGAGGCCACCGAAGCCGAAGGCGGCTACGAGCACCGCGCCGAGCGGGTCGACGGGAGGAAGATCCGGAACCGAAGCGAGAGCTTTCAGGAACACTTCAGCCAGGCGCGACTGTTCTGGAACAGCATGACCGAACCCGAGAAACAACACATCGTCGAGGCGGCCCGCTTCGAACTCGGGAAGGTCGAACGCACGGAAATCCGCGAGCGGACCGTCTACGACCTCTTCAACAACGTCGATCACGAGTTCGCGAAGCGCGTCGCGGAGGGGATCGGCGTCGAACCGCCCGAGGAGCCGGGCGACGAGATGCCGACCCACGACCGGGAGGATCCGTCGCTCAGCATGGAAAACCGAACGCCGGAGACGATCGAAACCCGAAAGATCGCCGTCCTTCTCGACGACGGCTTCGAGGACGACCACGTCTCGAAGACGGTCTCGGCGCTCGAGGAGGAAAACGCCCGCGTGAAGATCGTCGCGCAGGCGTTCGGCGAGCGGGAGGGCGCGGACGGCGAGACCGTCGAGGCCGACGAGAGCCTGTCGACGGCCGAGTCGGTGCTGTTCGATGCCGTCCTCGTTCCGGGCGGCGGCGACAGCGTCGACGCCCTCGAGAAACAAGGGGACGTCAGACACTTCCTCGAGGAGGCGTTCAAGCACAAGAAGCCGATCGGCGCGCTCGGCGAGGGAACCGAGCTGCTCGAGAGCGCCGACCTCCCCGACGTCGATGTCGCCGGCGACGGCGAGGGACCGACCGAGTCGACGGGAGTCGTCACCTGCCGCGACGACGGTGAACTGGACGGGTTCCTCGAGGAGTTCGTCGACGCAGTCGCCGAGCACCGCCACTGGGAGCGCGATTCGACGGACGTCTCGGCCTGACGATCCCGTCCGGGCCGACGGCGCGTTTCTGACCCGGAGTCGACACTGACGGCCGCCCCTTCCCCACCGACGAGTGGCGATACTCGATGCGCATCCGAAAGGATCCGGAGCAGAAGGTATTTCGACTGATAGTGGATACCCGTCCACTACAGACGGTGATCGGTACGGATATCGCGCCAACAAGTAGCTTTAATACTTGACAGGAAAACGAACGAACGTCGGCGTCGACGCCGACCGACAGCGCGCTCGGCAGTGAGTGCCGGTGGATGACTCATGCTCAACTCGCCGTCGGCGATCACTCGTGGCTGTGTGATCGCGTTGTCGCGCGACCGGACCGCGGCTCCGTCCCGACCGCGGCCCGTCGTCGCTCGCTGTTCCTCCCGAACGATCAGTCGGTCCGAAAGCTACAAGAATCGTACTCCTCGAGCGAATCGCGAAGCGCTCGGTGGGCGTGAAAGGCGACGGAGAAGTCCCGGGGACTGGGGATCGCACACGCGAGCCAGCCGACCGTCGCCGCGGTGACGACGGGCGGCCCCTCGGTGGCATAGCCCGTCGCGACGAGGCCGAGCGCCGGAACCGCGAGCACCAGCGGCGCCAGCGCCGCGGCGCGGAGGATCCACGGGGGATCCGTTCCGGTGGGGTGGGGTCTGACGACGGCCCATGGACGGCTTCGGAGCGATCCGAGGAGACCGCGCCCGCGGTTCGGGAGGTACGAGATGGTGTACTCGACCGCGCCGAACCGGAGGACGAACGCGTGGGCCCACTCGTGGGCGAGCAGGCCGAACGCGAGTGTGACGGCGAGAACGACGCAGGCGACGAGGAGTTCCGTCCCGATCATTCGCCTATCGCAGCCGCGACGGCCCTCGAGCGCTCGAGGCGGCGGTCGCTTCGGTCGGTTTCCGTGGCGTCTCGGTGATCGAATCCATCTCTCGGCGTGGGCGTAGCAGGTCAGACAAACGTTAAGTGTTTTGGGGTGGTGTACGTTACCATGCCACTCCGCGAACCCCTCGAGTTCGGCCACGCCGACCGGAAACGGATCTACGAACACGTCGAGCGCCACGGGGCCGTCGATCCCGAGGACGTCCGGTCCGAACTCGGGATCGAATCGGGCGGGTTCCGCCACCACGTGGCGATCCTAAAGCGGGACGGTCGCCTCGAGGAGAAAGACGGGACTCTCCGGGTGACGATCGACGCCGGCGCGGAGGAGGAGTACCGTTCCGAAGACCTCGAGTTCCACATCCGCCCCGCCAGGCAGGAGGACCTGGCCGGGATCGTCGGCGCGATCCGGCAGGTCGCCGAGGAACGGACCTACATCGAGGCCGAGAGCGTCGCCGACGAGATCGACCACCAGGAGGCGCTGCTCAGGCACAACGAGCTCGAATCTCGGATGTTCTTCGTCGCGACCGTCGACCGCGAGGTCGTCGGCTGGGTCCACCTCCACGCCCCGGAACTCGAGAAGCTCTCCCACACCGCCGAGCTCACCGTCGGCGTCCTCGACGGCTACCGCGGCCACGGGATCGGCTCGCACCTGCTGGCCCGCGGGCTCGAGTGGGCGGCGACGAACGGCTACGAGAAGGTCTACCAGAGCGTCCCCTCGAGCAACGAGGAGGCGATCGCGTTCCTCGAGGGCCACGACTGGGAGACCGAGGCGATCCGCGAGGATCACTACAAACTCGACGGCCGCTACGTCGACGAAGTGATGATGGCCGTCGAGCTCTGAGCGCGACGGGTCGGTCGACCCCGATCAGGCCGGACCGCTGTCGCTTTCGGCGATCTCGAAGAGGTCGTCGTACCCCTCGTCGGTCGGCAGCTGCGTCGTGACGTCCTCGAGGGCGTCCCCGGTTACCGCCTCGTCGAGGACGTCGACGACGGCGCGGGCGTGGAAGGCGGCGTCGGCGTCGTCCGCGCCGTCGATCTCCTCGCGGTCGCCGACGCGGTCGACGAACTCCCCGTGGTCGAACCGCTCGGCGTCGACGACCTCCTCGAGGAACCGGGCGAGTTCGTCGGGCAGTTGCGCGCCCAGGTTCTCGGCCTGCCCGGGATCGATGCGCTCGGAGAGGGTCGTCAGCGTCGCCCGGGAGACGCTCAGCGCGGCCTCTCGGGAGTCGAGCTGTGCTCGTTGCTGGACCTCGCCGATGAAGTCGTCGTACTGCATATCCGCGGGTTGATCGGCCGTCGGCATCAGCCTGAAGCCTTCAGTTGAAGGCGGCGCGGACCGCTCGCGCGGTCGGCCGTCGGACCCGGCGGAGGGTCCCGAATCGAAAGACAGTTTGAACGGACGGTGCTACGGAGAGGCATGCTCTCGATCGCGCTTGCCGGGAAGCCAAACGCCGGCAAGTCCACGTTCTACACCGCGGCGACGATGGCGGAGGTCGACGTCGCCAACTACCCCTTCACGACGATCGACGCCAACCGCGGGGTGAGCTACGTTCGGACGGAATGTCCCTGCCTCGAGCGCGACGAGCGCTGTAACGCAGACAACTGCGAGGACGGCAAGCGCTACGTCCCGATCGAGCTGATCGACGTCGCCGGGCTCGTTCCCGGCGCCCACGAGGGGAAGGGACTGGGCAACCAGTTTCTGGACGAACTCACCAACGCCGACGTGATCGTCAACGTGATCGACGCCTCCGGCGGCACCAACGAGAAGGGCGAACCCGTCGACATCGGCGAGCACGACCCCCTCGAGGACATCGACTTCGTCGAGGAGGAGATGGACCTCTGGCTCGCGGGCATCGTCGAGCGCAACTGGGAGTCGATCGAGCGCAAGTCCCGCTCGCCCGACTTCGACGTCGACGACGCGCTCGCGGAGATGCTCACCGGGTTCGGCGCCTCGCCGACCGACGTCGCCCGAACCCTGCGGGAGATCGAGTATCCCGACGATCCCCGCGAGTGGACCGACGACCACCGCGAGGCGCTGGCCCGCGAGATCCGCGAGCGAACCAAGCCGATCGTCGTCGCGGCGAACAAGATCGACGTCGCCCCCGAGGAGAACGTCGAGAAACTGCTCGAGCTCGACAAACCCGTGATTCCGACGACGGCGGAGGGCGAACTCGCCTTGCGCCGGGCCGCCGACAACGGCCTCGTCGACTACGACCCCGGCGACGAGACCCTCGAGATCGGCGCCGACGTCAGCGACGCCCAGCGCGAGGCCCTCGAGGGACTCGCGGAGACGATGAACGAGTACGACGGTACCGGCGTCCAGGGGGCGCTGGATTACGCCGTCTACGACCTGCTCGAGCACCTCACCGCCTACCCCGTCGAGGACGCCGCGAAGTGGTCCGACGGCAGCGGCAACGTCCTCCCCGACGCCTTCTTACTCCCGCAGGGGTCGACCCCGGTCGATCTGGCCTACGCCGTCCACTCCGACATCGGCGACGGCTACCTCCACGCCGTCGACGCGAAATCGAGCCGCGAGGTGGGTGAGGGGTACGAACTCGAGGAGGGCGACGTGATCAAGATCGTGAGCACGAACTGACAAACGTAGCGTCGAAGCGTGTTACTCGTTTTCGAGCGCGTCGTAGATGTCTCGATTTGCGTCCCGGTCAGCTGCTGCTACCCGCCGGACGAGCTCACCTCGGATATCCTCCATCACTTCATCGAGTGGGGTCTCGGACTCTGAACGTTCCTTGGTCGCCATAGTTGTTGTATCGCCCTGACTGCGGTTAATCGTTCGGGTTAGACGAATCACCGGTCAGTTCGTCCAGTCCGTACTGGATGAGATCGTCACGCCACTGTTCGATCTCTTCCACGAGGTCGATTTCTTCAGTGTGAGAACGAAGGTATTCGATGGTTTCTGCTTCTTCGACGGTCGTCTGATCGGTGCCGATCTGCTTGAGGATCGTCCTGATCTCGTTGTCGTACGTGAACCGATATCCGTTGAGGAAATAGAATACGACCGTCGTGTTGAGTGCGGTGCGTTTGTTTGCATCGACGAACGGGTGGTTCGCTACCAACAGTCGGAGAAGGTGGAACGCTTTCTCGTGAATCGTTTCGGGAACTGTCCCGAAACTCCCACTCTCGACGTAGTTCAAGGCAAACTCGATATCTCCACGATTCTGGACGCCAGCATGCGTGTCAGAGTACTCTGAGACGATGTCGTCGTGGATGGCGAGAACGTCTCCCGCTGACGGATACCAGAACGAGTCGGCCATTCGTTCGTTCAATCAAACTGCACCCGAAATAATCCTTGCTATTGCAGCTCACGGAGCCTGGCGGTATTTATCCGTTGTGTACGTTGTGTGTACTCGAAGTACTGATCAAGATCGTGAGCACGAACTGACAAACGTAGCGTCGAAGCGCGTTACTCGTTTTCGAGCGCGTCGTGGATGTCTCGATTTGCGTCCCGGTCACTGGGTAACCAGGACGACCCCGATAACTGCGAACGCGATCCCGGCGAGTCTCGTGATCGTCACTTCGTCCCCGAGGACGACCATCCCGATGAGAGCCGCGACGACGAAGTACATCGCACCGAGCGTAGAGACGACCGTCGT
>NZ_JAAVUO010000068.1:0-11911 GCF_012163165.1 Natronococcus sp. JC468 | reverse complement strand
GATGACCTCATGACCGAGATCGACCATCTCTTCGTTCACTCAACAACCGAGGCTAGCGTGCAAAGCTGAGTAACTACGAGAAACAACGCCGTCGTGTGGCCGAGTGTCACGCCAACCTGAAGAACAAGCGCAGAGACTTCTTGCACAAGCTCTCGAACTACTACGCTCGAGAGTACGATCTCGTCGCGGTCGAAGACCTTGACGCAAAAGGTCTGGTCGAACTTGACGGCAACTCTCGGAACCGTGCCGGTGCAGCATGGGGTACGTTCCTCCGAATGCTCGAGTACAAGTGCGAACGTGAAGGCACACACTTCGTCGCCGTCAATCCGTCCGGGACGACCAAAGAGTGTGCAGCCTGCGGTGTCTCGACCGACAAACCGCTGTGGGTCCGCGAACACTCCTGTCCATCGTGCGGATTCACCGCTGACAGGGACTGGAACGCGGCCTGGAACATTCTTTCTCGCGGTATCAAGCAGTTAGGAGCGGGACGCTCCGAATCAACGTCCTCAGAATCGCAAGGCGATCCTGATGTGCGGACGAGAGCTCCGCTCTCGTCAACGCCTGTGGAGACTGCGCTCCCTACGGGGACCCATTCGGTTCCTGCAAAGCGCGTTTGTCGAGATTCCCTCGACAGGCTGTCAGACGCAGTCTGACAACGTCGTTGAATCAGGAAGCCCCACCCTCAAGCGCGAGCCGTCAGGCGAGCGGTAGGGTGGGGTAGTTCACCGGGTTTGTTCAGATACTGTTTGAAGCAGACGGGGTTGTTCTCGTATCGAACAGCGATTTCACCTGTTTCACCGTTCTCGATCGTTGGCTCGGCAGTCTGGGGATCAACGATCCGGATATCGTGGCCAGGGGCGGCTAACCCCATTTTTCCCTCTCGGAACGTAGCGAGGGCCGTACAATCTCCGATAGTGAGGTTCGCTTCGGTCTGGCCGTATCCCTCATGGACGGTTGTGCCACCGAACGTTTCCTCTCCCCAATCGACGATACTTTGTCCGAGCGACTCGCCTCCGCTCGAGACGACTCGTACTGCGTCAACATCCCATCGTTCCTGGGTGTCTTCGACGGACATCATCATTCGGAGGGCCGTCGGCGGTGCGAAGAGGTTCGTCACTCCGTACTTCGCAATTAGGTCGAAGGCTTCCCCGGGATCGAACTGGCCGCCGGCGTACGCGAGGAGCGGCTTCCCGTAGTAGAGCATGGTAAAGACCACATCGAACAGCGAGGCGACCCATTCCCACTCAGAGGGCGTCCAAAAAACATCGTCGTCTTCGAGTTCGAGGTTACAGAAAGTCGTGAGGAACAATGGAAGGTGGCCGAGCAGCATGCGGTGGGCGTGGACGACGCCCTTCGGCTTGCCAGTGGTCCCGCTCGTGTAGATAATGATCGCATCGTCTTCGGCGTCGGTTTCGACGACGTCTCGATCGGATGACGCCCCCTCGATCGCGTCCCGGAAATCAGTCTCTTGTGGCTCGGGATTATCCACATCTACGGTAAGTACCGTTTCTAGCGAATCGATATCGTCTCGGAGGTCTCGGAGGGTGTCGACGTTCGACTCGTCGACAACGCAGGCGACCGCGTTGGCGTCGTCGAGCCGGTAAGAGAGTGCGTCGACACCGAACAGCGTCGAGAGCGGAATCGATACAGCTCCGAGTTTCCACGCAGCGATGTGCGTGATAACGGTCTCCGGCTTCTGAGGAGTATTCACGCCAACTCGGTCGCCACGACTAACGCCTCGTGCGGCGAGATGGTTCGCCAACTGATTCGTCCGGTCGCGCAATTCCGCGTACGAAAACCGGCACTCTCGTCCATCGGCGTTTTCAGCGTAGATGGCTGTTCGATCATCGTCGGTATCCGCCCAGCGATCACAGACGTATGCCGCCATGTTGAACCGGTCTGGCACTTCCCATTCGAACGAATCACGTAGCTGCTCGTAACTATTCCACTCTTTCTCGTAAAAGTGATACGCGTCGAGTCGTTTCGATGTATCCATGTTATCAGGACACACATCATTGGTGATAAACATCACCCCAAATTGACGAAACTTGCAACTAGTGCGCTCGCAAGCGTGAATAGCCTAATCCTCTTCTTTCTTCTTGATGGTTGGATAGAGCCGGCTTCGTTCAAGCATCATCGGCGGTGAACTGCCAATCGATCGAGACGGGAATCTCATTGCGCTCAGGTTCCCACGCGGCGACCTCCGTTCGGAGTGTCGTCGCGTCAGGAATGCGTCAATTGAGGCACTGGGTGCGAAGCGCACTCAGCTCGATTTCCGCCATCGCTCTTCGGAAGCAGATTATTGGTCGGCGTATTAGTTTATAGGTATATCTGGAATTGTTACTGTCTGATCTTAGACTTGATTTGCGAGAATGGTCAATTCAGTCGTCTGCTGGTGCTGCTTCGTGTTCTTTAATGTACTCAACGATCTCGTCCGTTTCAGCAACGAAATCGTCGTAGTCGACCTCGTTTCCGTGGAGTACTGTCGAGAAATACTCGGTAACACCGGCTAGGTTCACCGCCTCCTCGAGTTCATCCTTTGTCACGTCTGCCAGCTGTGCTTCTTGCTTGTGGAAGTAGGTGCAATACGGACACTTCATTGCAGCGGCTGCACTCACCTCGACGAGTGCCTTTTCACGTGGAGAGAGCTCAGTTTCTCCGAGCCCGAGATCCCGAAAGATTCCCCAGCTATGATCACTGGCTGGCTCTGCAAGCATCTCCATCCAACTCGGTACCTGTCCGAGATACTCCTCCATCTCCTGTTGTGTTTGCTTTGCTGCCATGGTCTCTCACCTCCTGTTCTTCGTTAGAACGGAGCTTTGTGCTCAATACCATGACTGCTGGTATCGGGCACCATGTTACTTACCCCAATACATTACTTAGTTCTTTCTGGTGAAAATAATCTATAACTGGTTCCGAGTATTCGCTGCCCAATCCAGTTGTCCAGCCACCCACACTATATTCTTCCTTGGCAGACCAGTCACCAGCTTTCGAGTTTCAGTTTCACTGCGGTTGGCTTGCCTATATACAGATCCAGGGCCAAGACTGGTAATAGAGGGAGTAGACATACCACCACCCTGTCGAAGTCACACGCTCCCTCTTCTCCACACACTACCTCTACCCATCCATGTTCACGGCGAACCCACCAGCCCTCGGTACATGCCCGCTCTGCCAGGCCGAAATAACGACGACCAACGTGTTCCATGAATACGAAACAGCGACAGGACCAGCAGTATACTCTGAGTGCCCAAAATGTCGGGTTGTCGTGAATTCAAAGTAATTCCCTGTATCTATGCTATTTGAATACGTAGACCAGGTGCTGTCCTGGATAACGCAGCCAGAAGTCGTGTACGAATGTCGGCACTGTGGCACCTCCGTGAAGAAGGACACCGAAGCCTGTCCTGCCTGCGGATCAGAAACAATCGCTATGTACCGAATATCCTGACACATATCAGAGGAATACGACCGGCTCTTGGAGGTTGTAGCACAGAACCCAGGTGCTATCCTCGAGGAAATCACGGACCTAGCGCGTGACCACAGTATCTTCAACACCAATATCCCGGATCTCGTCTCGATAGCGGTCAGAAATGGCGATCTTCTCGAATTTGATGGCCGGCACTGGGTGATGCGGACAGGCAAGTACGGGCTCCACCGGTACGATCACCCGGAAGCATAACGGAGCGTTGCCCGTGTTCCGATGGCGGAGCCATCCTCACTAGGTCTAGAAGAAATTTTCTCTAATCGACAAGCCGGAACAGCACTCGAGGGTTAGTCATGATCTCAGATTTTATCGGCAAACTCCTCTCTCGGTGATCCTTGAATCTCTTTGAGTTCCGATTTCGTTATTGAACGGGGGTGGGGAAGAGGGGGTGGAAACACCGCCACAGACGCGATCTTGGGGTAAACGCTCTGTAGCGACGTCTCGATGATTGGGTGATAACTACCTAACTGTGCTGCAGTCGTTTGCAGTGTCGAATTGAGCATCTTATTGAGTTAAAGTTGACAGCTCATAGATACGACTCAAAATTTGGATTCGATATGCGCAGGGATGATCTGATCCCCCTTATGAATGTATATAAACATCAAAAGAAGCACCTTCGAAGATAGCAACCTTTAGCGCTCATCTGGTCGTACAACTAACCGTAGAATGAGAGTACTTGTTACTGGTGCAAGTCAGGGCATTGGGCGTTCAATCGCACTAACGCTTGCAGAGGACCACGACATCGCAGTCAACTATCGAACTTCCGCTGATAATGCTGCGGAGGTGGTCGAAGCAGCTACGCAAAAAGGTAGCGATGCAATCGCTGTGAAGGCTGATATCCGCGATTCCGAGGCCGTCGAATCGATGATTATTGAGGTCGTTGACGAACTCGGTGGCCTTGACGCACTCGTCAACAACGCAGGTATCGTCGACCCGGATCTCGCAACCGAAATCGATGACGAACAATGGGGCCGAGTCCTCGATACGAACCTCACTGGGGCATTTTATGTTACTCGTGAAGCGATCCCCTACCTTGAACCGGACGGTGACATCGTATTCGTCTCCAGTATTGGAGGAACTGGTGGTACAGTTGACGCTAGCTACGCGGCAAGCAAGGCGGGTCTCCACGGATTAACTCGTTCACTGGCACGCGAATACGGTAGCCAGGGACTCCAAGTCAACGCTGTCGCTCCTGGTCCTGTTGACACCGCTATGAACGAGACGATCCTCGAGCACTTAGAAGCGGTCGAGTTTCGAGGACACGAGGACCTCGGTACACACCTCCCCGAGTATGCCTGTCAGCCCGAGGACATCGCTCACACTATAGAGTACTTGTTGGAAAACGATCACGTGCAGGGCGAAATCGTCAATGTCAACGGTGGCATGCAGTTCCGTTAACAGTTCAGCGTAAATCGCACAGTTAAGGTGAGGAGTTACTGGATACCATTAAGCAGCTCTGAGTTGAACGTTGCCATATGGCATACCAGCTACAGTGTGATCGGTGTACACTCGATCAGGAGTTCACTGACTGGGCCGATGCAAACCGGGCTGCCAGCATCCATGAGGCCAACAACCCAACTCACTGGGTAACCATTCTAGAGGGCCAGCTGGCGTAACTGGCGATGCACAGACCCATTCAGTAGCCTGTTTAATATAATTTTTATGAACATAATTTCTTTGGAGATGGATCTATGACATACGTCGACTAGATATAACAGTGTTATACTATCTTGCTAACCGTTAATTAGGGAGTTTGGTAGATGTTCAGCTAACGTAAAGAAACCGAACGAACAACTATTGTCAGAAGCAGTGTGACAAGTACAACGCGCGAATGGAGCACCAAATTCAGGACGATTTGCGAAGATGGTAATCCTTCAGTGTGACTTCCTCCCCGCCGTAAACGGCGGGGCTGCCCACAAGCGAGGGCTTGCTGATTTGGGAGATTTACGGTTTAATACCCGACGGGGTGCTGGCCGGGCCACGTGGCCGTTACTCCTATCCAGCAAGATTCGGAGTTATCTGGCTTGTTTTACGTCGGTATCCTCGCCTATCACGCGGGGGATACCCGCGAGACTCGGTTTGGAACGCCAATATTGCCCGGTTGTCTCGACATGAGCGCGGACGTGCCGCATCGGTCAGCACCCAGTACGGCCACAGAACACGTAAATCTACCGTGCGGCGATTCACGCCCGTCGTAAACGACGGGATTCTCTTGCCTAAAGAAGATAGGTGAACCACGTATCGATTCCTCACCCACAGTAGATACTGGTGGTTAGGTTTCAAACGGTAGACCTTCAAGGAACTCGTCACTCTGGTAATCAAGATGATCCAACCGAGGACCGAGCAGTTCACGGATAAGGACCACCAAGGGATTGGTCTTTCCCTCACCGTCCATCGCGATCTCTGTTTTCGTTCCATCTGCATCTTCGTTCCAGAGACCGACCGCGACTTTCTCTCGATCAGCAACAATTAGTCGGCTTACCTTGGGGTAGTTCGCCTGTTGGTACATCCAATCCATCTGTGGGTCCCATATCGTCGCTTCTGGCAGATACTCCCGAAAGAACTCCCGTGCCTCTTTGTTTTTCGTCCCAGCGTGGAACTCAACACCCCGTTCAATAGCCCTCTCTGCATACGGGAGACACTCCTCATCAAGCAGTTCGTCGGAGGCGTAAATCAGAAACAGTTCGTCTTCAGCTCTATCGGCCAACTCTCGGCAGTAGTCGTACACATCTTTACGACCCTCGAGGCGCCCCACGGTACTTTCGTCTGTTCTGTGTCTCGTCTGAAACCGTGAGATCAGTTCGTTGAGTACGTCTGTGTCCATCCACTCGGCGCTACTTGCCATCTCGTTCCTCGCAGTAACGATGTTTTCACCGCGGTCGTACGTGATCAGTCCTGCCTCCACAAGTCGAGGAAGATAGTTGTGATGGAGTGAAATGGTCATCTGGTCACGTTCTTTCCCGTTCTCCGAGATGAGGTGGGTAGCAATCTCCGTCACAGAGAGTCCATGAGGGGCCTCATTGAGAACGGTTAAAATCGCTCGGTTCGTGCTATCTGTGAGAAGGCGAATCAATTCTTCGTCCTGCGAGTCCATTACCAGCAAATACTCCTGGGTGGCAATAAAGAGGAGGCCTCATTCCAAACACACGGTTATTGAATTATAGTCTATCAGCGTTCGTTAGTGGTTATCTCATCTCCCGTCAATGCTCAACAAGCACCTCTACGTAGCGGTCGATTCAGTGAACTACCCCACCCTACCGCTCGCCTGACGGCTTGCGCTTGTGGGTGGGGCTTCCTGATTCAACGACGTTGTCAGACTGCGTCTGACAGCCTGTCGAGGGAATCTCGACAAACGCGCTTTGTAAGAACCGAAGTGGTTCCCGTAGGGAGCACAGTCTCCACAGGTATTGATTCGGAGCGTCCCGCTCCTACTTGTTCGACACCGCGAGAAAGAAAGTTCCAAGTCTCGTTCCAGTCCCTGTCGGCGATGAAGCCACAGGAGGGACAGGAGTGTTCGTGGGCCCACAACGGTTTGTCGGTCGAGACACCGCATGCCGCACACTCTTTGGTCGTCCCAGCCGGATCGACAGCCGTGAAGTGCGTTCCTTCGCGCTCGCACTTGTACTCGAGCAGGCGGAGGAACATTCCCTACGCTGCTCCGGCACGGTTGCGGCTGTTCGACGGGAGTTCCATCACCTCCTTGGCGTCGAGATCTTCGACGGTCACAAGGTCGTACTCTCGAGTATAGTGGTTCGAGAGCCTGTGCAGGAAGCCCCGGCGCTTTCGCTTCAAGTTGGCGTGACGTTTGACGACGACACGCTATTGCTTGCAGTAGTTCGCCGACCCGTGTTCTTTCCGCGAGAGTTTGCGTTGCTCGCGTTCCAGCTGGTCGCGTTTGTCGGACAAGTCGGGGCTTTTTGGTGCTCATAGAGATCGCGCACATCACGGTAGAATCCACAGTCAACCGCCGCGATCCGTACCACCTCTTCGATCCGGGCCTCGTCTTCCCCGACGTACTCCAGTAGGTGCCATAACTCCTCGAGTTCTGCCTTCAAGGGGTACCCCTCTCGGTCCACTATACCTCCTGAATACCGGCTTTGACCAGATACATAACTTGTGCCGGCCCAGATGTTTCGCGAATCGGCACAGACCTGGTTGATTGCTTCGCCTCTCAGAACCCCTCCGTATCAACGATTACAAAGTTCGGAAAGAGGAGTACAGAACGACTCGTGTACCAATTGTGTTGACCTCCAAGAGGTAGTATCTAGAGTTGAACGATAGAATGCTATAAATTGTGTTTCAGCAAGTGTCCTTCACTAATTATCTGTTAAATAGCCACTCTCTATTGTCTCACTTATTGACTGACTAGTGATGAGACGTTATCAGTTGTGTTTCTGTAATATAGCTAAGAGATTCACTGGGGATTCAATACCCCTGGTGTGATGCACCCTGCTAGACGTCCATATGACAACAGAACATCTCTTGCGTGAGGACTGGATGCAATCAGGTATTGCTGACGGGGAAAGACGTGGCTGGGAACTATCATCGGCGTTGTATAGTGGGTTCAACGTACCCAGACAGGTGATTCAGATACAAGGATTGGGAAGATGAGTTTGATCGCTGAGTTCAGTATTGTCTCGCCACTCATGAGGGAAGCCGAAGCAGTCCCAGAGATGGTGTTTCATACCGAGGAGATACATATGACCCAGGCGGGAGAGGGGAAACACGTCTTCTGGGCTTCTGGTGACGATTTCGATACTTTCGAATCAGCACTCCAAACTGACCCTACCACCAAAGAGTATGTGTGTCTCACTGAACTCGATGACCGACGGTTATATCGTGTAACGTACCCCGAAGATGCTATACAGGAATTACTGTATCCAAAAGCGGCTGAGCACGATATGGTGTATCTTGACGTAACAACCACATATGAGGAAACCCGCTTTCGCGCTCGTATTCCAACTCT
This sequence comes from Natronococcus sp. JC468, assembly GCF_012163165.1. Taxonomy (NCBI): domain Archaea; kingdom Methanobacteriati; phylum Methanobacteriota; class Halobacteria; order Halobacteriales; family Natrialbaceae; genus Natronococcus; species Natronococcus sp. JC468. The sequence continues at coordinate 3,464 of NZ_JAAVUO010000068.1, read as the reverse complement.
GGAAGCGCTCAAAGCGTACCGTGAAGCCTGCGAAGAGGAAAATATCCCGTTTCATCTTCACCGCCTCTATCAGGAAAAACCGGATGACCCGGCTGAACGGTTCGAATTAACTCCTGCTCAGTATGATGTACTCGTTCGAGCGCATGAACGCGGTTACTTTAACAATCCTCGCTGTATCACACTCGAAGAGTTGGCCGAGGAGGTGGAAGTCACGTCATCTGCGCTCGGGCGGCGACTGCGGCGAGCACTAAATACTCTTATTGGACAGACGGTCCGTTCAGATACCGACGCTATCGATAGCCAATCGTTGGCTGAACGGGATGGCACTTAAACGCGCAGATACTGACTACGGAGACTCACACGTATGGAGTGCTCAATAGAGAATAGATGTCAAGTATAGAGTCCCCTGTTCAGTATACGTGTAGTGAAGATGACCGCATCAGCCATACGATCATAGCTGCTGTTGCAGAGGCATCAAATTGTGATCCGAGTGAACTAGATCCACTCTACGAATATATCGACCCTGATGCCCTGAACTCCCTCTTTCAGTTCCACTCCAGAAATGAGGCAAATCAAAATAAAGTATGTCTTGAATTCACCTATCTAGTGTATCGTGTAACAGTGACCGCCAACTCTGTTCACATCTCTCATTTAGAAGAAGCGTAGAACAGCGGTTCAGCAGCTTGTAAAACAACCCATGATAAATAACAAACCAATTGATGACACCGAGTCATTTCGTTCTGCTCTCCAAGCGGTCTTAGAAGAAGCAGACACCAACGATGTCGAGATAGAAGGAAGCCTAAGAGTCCCAGCGACGACTGATCATCCGAGTTGGGAAATCCAGATATGGAAGGTAAAATGACCGACAATTAATAGAAATACCCCTAATTAGATGTCGATCCGGGCGATCAGTTCACATATCTATGTGTCGGGAAATTCACTATAGATGTGTCTGTAGTTAATATCATGAGGAAACTTCTAGGATACCGTCAGAAAGGACAGAACCGGATGATTTGAACGGGTCCGGTCCCTCCGATCACGAATATATGTTCTCGAGGAGTTCGATGAGACCTGGCAGGCGGAGGGATTGGACTCTCGCTCGCGGGCAATTCGTGAAGCGATGCAGGAGCGACGCAGGAATACATCGAGGGGCATTCACAGCTTGAGGAGGTCACGGGTGAGGTCGTCGCCGTTCTGGCCTTCGATTATTGGATCACCTACTGTGAGCATCTATAGATTAGCCAGGTTGCCTTTTTTGGCGAGTACCATCGATAGTCGTACTCAATGACTCGAGTCGCGCTCATTGTACTTGACACTCTGTGCAAGGATGCGTTTGATCAATACTTTTCTTGGCTCCCTGGTCGCCGCTTTGAGCAAGCGTGGTCAACTGCAAAATGGACGATGCCCGCACATGCTTCACTATTCACTGGAAAATACGCGAGTGAAGTAGGTGTGAACGCGAAGTCCGAAGGATTGGACTGTTCTGATCCTGTCCTTGCTGAACTTCTTTCTAAGACGGGGTATACGACCTATGCGTTCAGTGCGAATCTCATGGTCTCACCCGTTTTTGGATTTGATCGTGGATTCGACTGTTTTGAAGGGACATGGCGAGTAAATACTAATAGTAAAGGTATTTCTGGATGGAAAGAACTGCTTCATAATGGTTGTTCCGGACTAGCAAAATATGCAACATTGTTGAAATACACTCCTGCTGGTCACTATCGTATTCTTCCATCGATCAAAGCTGGTCTGAGAAGACGCCTTATTGACTGGCCGATTGACTCTTTTTTTGGAAATAGAACTCAGGATGATGGTGCAGCTACGTTCTTAGCGTCTCTTCGAGAGGATCGATACAGAGATGCAGATTTTCTTTTTGTAAACTTAATGGAAGCCCATGCCCCGTATTCGCCTCCGGAACCGTATCGTAATATTGACGCATCTTACGACGAAGTAGCTGCAACCTTAACTACCAATGAACCGGACAGACAGACGGTTCGTGATGCATACGACAATTCAGTACACTACCTTGCAGATCAGTATCAGCACATCTTTGCGGAACTAACAGAGCGATTTGAGTATGTGATTACACTCAGTGATCATGGAGAACTCTTTGGTGAACACAGTAGTTGGCGTCATTTGCATGGCGTCTATCCCCAACTAACGCATATACCACTAGTAATATCCGGAAATGGATTGTCCGGGGGTTGTCAGAAGACAGTAAGCATTCTCGATATTCATCAAACGCTCTTTGATCTTCTGGACTTAGACAGTGACTCTCGCGGCCAAAATTTGCTCGATGAAATCGACAATCGATCATATCTCGTTGAGTATGAAGGTCTCCGATCGGCTCGTCTAGAACGGATGTTCGAGGAGTATCCTGCTCGGCTAGTGAATTTGTATGATCGGCCATTACGAGGATTGGCTGGACCCGGTTCCTACTATGGATACGAAACACTTGATGGATGGTGTGAGTCTGGATCCCCAGTGCCGGACGAGCCGCAGATACAGTTACAGGAGATTACGAAGTCCCTCGAACGTCGAGTTCCAACTCAGCAATCAGCTGTAGCCGTTCCAGACGAAGTACGAGCAAGGTTAGAGGAACTTGGCTACATTTGAAAGAGACTGATGATGTCTCTCGAGTAAAAGGGAATCTACTGGTGTCTGAGACACGATACGTTGCATACTCGTCCGTCTCAATAGAGTAATGACGGACTGACCGTTAGACATGCTTCGATACCCTCTTGACCGAACCGCGCACTATAATTTCAATGGTTATATACACTACAATTGAAATGCACAAAATAACACGTCTTGGCATCCTCGGTCTCGTACTCATCTTCGTAATTGGAATGGCCTCGGTCGGCGCGGCCGCCGGTGACACTACCGACGCAACTCAGATCGGCAGCATCGGCGTTACGATCGTGGATGAAGAGTTCACGATTGAGAACGTTAAGGTATCGGGCGAGGCCCTCCCATCGTACGAGATCGATGAACGCACCTACGAGATTGATCCGGCGTCGTTCCAGAGCGATGGTGTGGCCGTCAGCCTCAACGATACCACATACGAGATCTGCAGCATCGATATCCGACTCGAGAACATCTCTGTGACGCTCTCGGACGTCTCGGTTGGAAACTGAACAGCTATTCGTGTCTTTAGAGGTATTGTGAGGTACCGATTCAATTTGAGGCGCTTGCGCTCGAGCGCGCCGACGGGACTACTAATCCATGGTATTGTCTTGCACGTTCGCTTCGCACCGAGTGACCGTTCAGCGTTGGCAACCGATCACCGACGATATCGCCCGGCTGCCACCGATCTTCGTCCACAGTTCTATTCTCATCACTCGATTTTCAAGAGACGATCGTGAGCATTAGTCGACTGCTATATTCGAGAACAGTCCGCCGAACAGACTCTCATTTTTGGGCGTGCGTCGAACCAGGAAGAACGATACAGATAGGTACGTTGC
>NZ_JAAVUO010000067.1:0-11918 GCF_012163165.1 Natronococcus sp. JC468 | reverse complement strand
GACGGTCTCCTTCAACCCCAGCGCATTCGTTCACCGACTTGGGGCTTAAACAGGATTCTCATAAAGTCAGAACCAATACAGGAATGATTTCGATTCGTCCGATCCACATGAGAAAGATCATCGTGAGCTTCGTCGACCACGGGAACGCTTCGTAGCTTTCGAGTGGGCCTGCGATGCCAAATGCAGGTCCGACATTGAAGAACGTGGCTGCTGCAGCGCTCATTGCCTCGAACTCGGTGACCATCAATCGTACTCGTGATGCATCAACAACCACAAAAATTGTCGCGATTACGAAGACCACCAGACTCACCAATGTATAGGAGTAAATGTCACGGATCGTTTCCTCGTCGACAACGCTTCCACTCAATCGAACCGGGCGAATTGCACTTGGGATGGTGGCGACGAACAGATCACGGCGGAAGGACTTCAAGACTACCAGCCAGCGGAGCGTCTTGATCGAACATGTCGTACTACCTGCCATGCCACCGATGAACATACAGATGAACAGAAGCTGTTTGGCCCCGGGCGACCAGAGGTTGAAGTCAGTGCTGGAGTAGCCAGTAGTCGTAATGATCGATACGACTTGAAAGAGTGAATGCCGGAGGATCTCTTCGAGATTTCCGTACAGTGATGCGTCGATGAGTAAGACACCGCTGATACCTCCTGTGAAGACGCCAAGAATGCCAATATAGAAGCGGAATTCATCGCTGTTACGGAGGCGCTCGACGTTTCCTTGGAGAACGAAGTAGAGTAGCACGAAACTCGTCGCTCCGATCATCATAAATGGGATGATTGCCCACTGTACAGCAGGTGAGAAGGCGGCGATACTCTCCGCTCGTGGTGAAAACCCACTTGTGGAGATGGTCGTGAATGCGTGGGCGATGGCATCGTATAGCGTCATCTCTGGGGCTAGCCCAACCCAATGTAGGCCGTAGAGAACAGCTACTTGTAGACCGGTGAGCCCGATGTAAATCTTCCAGAGCAGTGCCGCCGTTTCTGAGATTCGTGGCGTGAGTTTGTTGACGTCCTGAGTCTGGGTTTCGGTTTCCATGAGTTGTGCGCCACCGACAGAAAGCTGAGAGAGAATAGCGGTCGCCAGTACCAGAATGCCGAGTCCTCCGAGCCACTGGAGAACTGCACGCCACATGAGAACTGCCCGTGAGTGGTGTTCGAAATTCACGATAACAGTTGCGCCCGTCGTTGTGATCCCACTCATGCTTTCGAAGAGTGCGTTAACGGGCTGCGCAAGGACACCTTCGCCAGCTAGGAGGAACGGGGTGGAACCGACGAGCGCAATACTCAGCCACGTCAGCGACACCATCAGAAACGCTTCTCGAGTTCGGAGGTCACGCTTCTCCGTTAGCTGTTCGAGCCTCCAACCAAGGAACCCCGTTCCAAGAATCGGGAGGATAAACGGGACGATCGGCGTTCCATCGTAGAGCGCAATCCCGAGCGGGAGCAGTAACGGTACCCACAACCATTTGAGAACCGTTCCAACTAACCGGCAGCTCACCCGCCAGTCGACGCGAAAACTCATACGACAGCCATAACGTCAGAAAGTGCATCTGCAGCAACGAAGAGGATGACGTGGTCTCCGGGTTCAACCACGGTATCGCCACGTGGAACGACGAACTCTTTGTTGCGAGTGATCGCACCAATAACGACATCAGAGGGGAGTTCCAAAACACTCTCGCGGATGGATCGACCAGCCAGGATGCTTTCCTCGTTGACCTCGATTTCCAGAACCTCAGCTTGGCGATTCTCGATGAGCGAGAGGTTCTCGATCTTGCCTTCCTCCGTGAAACGGATAATTTCCTCTGCAGTTTCTTCACGCGGGTTAATTGCGACATCGATCCCAACGGCCTCGAACAAGTCGGCGTTATCCTCTGCTTCAACGACGGCGACCGTTCGTCGGACACCGATATTCTTTGCAAGTAATGATACGAGCAGGTTCTTTTCGTCGTTATCAGCTGTTGCGATCACTGCATCTGCATCGGCGATATTCTCCTCGATAAGGTAGTCCACGTCCGTGGCGTCGTGCTCCAACACGACTGATTTCGGGAGAAGTTCTGCAAGTTGACGAGCACGATCGCCTGACTGCTCGATTAGCCGCGGATTGAGTCCACGTTCCCCGAGAATTCTTGCCGTGTGGTATCCTATACCGCTTCCACCAATTACAACGATCTCCCGTGTTTCGTTCGAAGTTTCAGCGGAGACAACAGTTCTCGAAAACTCTTGAACGCTGTCTGGACGACCAATGACAATTACGCAATTATCGGCTTCGATTCGCGTCTGCCCACGGGGAATCACTATATCGCCATTACGGACCAGTGCAGCAAACGTAAGCGCCTCGAACTTGTCTGCCTCTTCGACAGTCTGACCAACAATTTCACTCTCTGCCGAGATTTCGAATTCGGCCATCTGGACAAGACCACCAGCGAAGGGTTCGACATCGATTGCTGCCGGGAGACCGACCACCCGAACGATGTCGTTGGCTGTTAGAAGGTTGGTCGAAACCATGAAATCGACATCGAATGCCCCTTCTGACTGAGTCCACGTGTCGAAGAAATTCGCGTTCCGAACTCGGGCGATCGTAAAGGCGTCGCCCACAGTCTTCGCTGTCATACACGTAACTAGATTGGTTTCGTCATCGTCCGTACTGGTGATGAGCATATCCGCCTCCTCGACACCGGCTTCTTGGAGGACCTCGAGCGATGTGCCGTCACCTTCTATTGCCAAGATATCGCGCGAATACGTGAGTTCCTCGATCTTTTCGGGGTCGACATCGACGACGATGACGTCATGACTGTCGTTAAGACTGGTAGCAATATTCGATCCGACCTCACCAGCCCCGACAATGATTACTCGCATTGGTTCACCTTCGGAGGACTCATTATCGCTATCTAACGGTTGAACCATACTAAAAGTCGTTTCTCATTCGGTTGCCACTCGATAATGGTGATGTCATCAACGGACACGCCGATGAGGGTGCCGATTACGATCTCACAATTAATGGGACGACCGAGAGAGTATTGTACAGCACCTGGTGATTGATGTGATTCCAAAAGCTATTGGAAAACGTTCTACCACTACCGGGATCATAGCTTAACGTCGTCTCGACTGTAACATTGCGGCTAAAGAAATTCATCGAGAAGCTCCGTTTTCGGGTGATTGACACCGGTTTCCCTATGGAACTCGGGAGTGGTCAGTTTGGAATGGACGGTCTTTACCGATGCCCACCGAATGGGGGGTATGAGAATGGAAGACCCGTTGGATATCGAGTACCGATCTCATGACCGGGTGAAAAAGCTCATAGATGTTGTCCGATTCTGTGTCGAAGACATCAGCTTGTCGTTCGATCGCTGGAATGAGCCCTACATTACTGGTCCAGGACTTTACTTCACTATTATCTCCGGATACTCAGTGCGGGATCACGCTGATCCGATGGGAGATAATCGATGGCCTATTTCCGAGTGTCGGGATATCCTCAACGACGTCGATAGCTTCTACGAGGTGACATCAGACGTTGCTCGCTCGCGGGATGGAGCAGTCGTGATAAGTGTGGATGGTATCGTCCAAGAGCAGATGGTACGGTTTCGGGATTATGCATCCACTTTTGATGAAGACAGTGGACACACAGTCGAGTATGCCGACTGGATGGGTTCACGTCATATGAGTGCTGCCGACACGTCAGCACGACCAGAAGTAATAATGGCTATTACACTTAGTGCCGAAAACGGGCGAGTCACCCTTTTTGAGGACGGAGACTATACCACTGTACCTCGGGATGACCTCTTCCAAGCGTGGCTGTAATCATTTCAATCGCTCGCAGCTCGCTGAATGGATGGGAAACAAAGGTCCAGAGTGTCAACTACCCCGCCCTAACCGCCTACGGCGGTTTGAGGACGGGGCTTGCGTGCGGTTTCTCGGCATAGGACTCATACCGACGAAACCCGCTTGTGGCGCAGGGCCAGATGCCAGAGGCAATTTAATTAGCCATGACCTCCACTCTACCCCGCGATCTCGGCCACGGGCGACGGAGAGGAACATAGCGTCACGTTTGCTTCGTTGGTCCGGCTTTTGGGGTCGGTTGACTGCGACCCATCCCTGCCGAGAAACGCACCGTGGCCTGGTTGGCACGCCAGCCCTCACGGACTGTCTGTGGCCCGTCATGGACAGACGGATGTTCTCCGCGGGTGGTTGTAAATATTGGCACGCGCTCCTCCCCTCTCTACTCGCTCCCTCAGGTCGCTTCTTGAAGAAGGGGACTCCGCGCAACCACGAAGTTGAACATCACCCGTGGAAAGGACGGGTCGAGGATAAGTGGGAGTTTGTCGGCTGCGTTGAACCACTTGAGAGTTCTGTGGAATTACTTTGATATGTACTGTATATAATATTAAGCAGGTCGATAAACAGTAAGATCCAACGTCGTATGGTGATTCAACATATCCGATAAAACAGAGAGGGGAGTCCGCCTCTCGCTACTCTCCCTATAGATACCCCTCCACTAGGGTCTGGTGAATCGCTAGACGGCGCTGACTTGATCCGTCGCAACTAGAGAGTTGAAGCGGGAAACGGCGGATGATTCATGTCCAAAATTTCCCGCTTCACAGGGAAGGTAGTGACGTTGGCTAAAAGTGCTGTTGGTGGCCGAGGCGAATCCGTCGTCCCGCAGAGTGGCGGCGGATTCGCCGGCTACGCTGTCGTTTCGCTGCATTGTCTGCGGATTTACTTGGAAAAATCCTACCGTGAAGCGCTTGATCTCCTGAGCGAGATGCCACAAATACTGCGTGCTGTGAGCTAGGCAAATCCAACGCTGTATGGCGATTCACCACGGCCCTCCACTATTATACATCGCCACTGTGACCTACTCTACGCCAACATGTCTCCCTCCGCACAGTGGACTCCCAAAAGCGAGCAAGAGAAGCTGTCATAGAATGGTGCGTACCGATTGTGTTGACTTCGGCGAGCGTTACATACAGAACAAGTATGTGACAGAGAAACGAGCCAACTTATTAATTTCCATCAAGATAGTTCATTGAACGTGTATTAGCAAATAAGAATCACTCATCTCGATCAGTTTACGCTGAAGCAGCCGTTCAGTAGAAGAATTTGGAAAGCCAACGAATGTCGGTTTGGAATATTTGAAAGAGTTAACTCTGTAGTCGTAGAAATTGGATTATGGAAGAGGTAACGTCTACTACATTGCACCAATTTGGGTCAGGATTACTCATTGAGATCATTGGAGTGGACGAACGAGGAGATATTGCAGTCGAAACGATCGAATTTGAGGTGCTTGAATTAGAGGGCAAAATAGTAACCCCACGCGAAGAGATACCTTCTGAGTATGAAGATCAGATTCGCGCCACGCTTTCTGAACAGAGTTATTCAATATCCGATAAATGACGGCTAACGCAGTCTCCCATGTTTAAACAGCCAGTCCAATGCCCACAGTGTAATGCTCGCAACTCATTCCAACCGATGTTCACTACCGGCGGTGGCTGGCGAATCTCTCACTATTACTGTGAAGAATGTGGCCAGCGGTATAATCCATACACTGATTCTTACCAATGATCGGCTTTTCAAATAGTATTTGATCTCTTAACTACTGAATCGAACCCAAGGTCTTCTAAGGTCTCCAATTCGGAGAGATGCTCCTGTCGTAAGCGCTCGCGGTCCGTTGAGCCAGTAATGACCTGAAACACATGCTTATTTAGCTGTTCTGATGCGAGGAGATCGGGGACAGTAACATAGAGCGCGCCCTCTTTGAGAAGCGACTTTGCCTCTGAGAGGTCTGAGGACCGAAGAATCACATCAGCACTCCCACATCGATCAAGGATTCGATTCGAAACGCGCTTCTGGTCAATAGTTGAAATAATTAGCCTCGCTTTTTCTAGACGGGCTTTCTCCCACGTGTATTGATGCATCGCATCACTGAATACATAATTTTCGCACTGGGATTCTAGCTCGGCAAGTAGCGTCGGGTCGTTCTCGATAACGACGTAGGGACGATCCTGAGTTTCGCAGTAGTTTACGATGCGGCGGCCTTGGCGCCCGAATCCAACAATGATCACGTGCTCTTGAACCGTCTGGTCGACGTGACTTTGAGAATCGATTTTGTTCGACTGCGACCCATCGAGAATGCCGCTAAGTAGCGATTGATACAATTGTTCATCGTGACGACGTGTGTAGGATGACGTGATCATTGTCACAGCTGCAGCCAGAATTATGGCATCGAATAATGTCGGAGTAATCTGTCCAACAATTAATGCCTGAATAGCGATGATAAGCGTAAATTCGCTCACCTGATCAAGACTAAAACTCGTCAGGGAAGCCGTTCGCGTATCGTACCCCTCCCAGAGTAGTGTGAGAAGTGTTACTGCAGGTTTCAGAATCGCTGTAAGAACGACCAATACAAAGGCAGTACTCACTACAGACAACGAGGGAATCGAAACTAATGCGCCGAGTGTTACGAAGAAGATCGCAACAAAAAAGTCCTTGATCGATTCAATCCCGTTCAGCATATCTGGGTTCTTAGTGAAATCAGCCTTGATCGCAAGCCCAGCTGCAAACGCGCCGATCACACTGGAGATGCCGACGTATTCTGCGGCAGCGAGGAAGCAGATGAGGATAGAAATACTGGCCATCAGCATGAGTTCTTGAGAGTTCCCTGCGAAGCGAGACAGTTGATTGAAGATATGTCGCTGAATAATGAGTGCTCCAACGAGTAAGATCACACCATAACCAAGGTTCGCCGCGATAGCATCGCTTGAAAAGACATCAACGCTCAACACCAGGATAAATATGATCGCAAGGATATCCTGGACAAGATGCATAGACTGGGCGAGCCGCCCATAAACAAGGTTATTCCTGATCTCTGATTGGAGAAGACCAGCGCCGACAATCGTCGAACTGAGTACAGCAGCAATAGCAAAATACACTGAATTAAGTCTGTCAAAACCCAGGAGTGTGGCGCACAAGAATCCGAACGCACCGACCATGCTGAGTTGGACGACAGATGTTACTTCACTGTCTCGGAACACAGTTTGGACTGTATCAAGTCGCACTCCTACACCGAACACAAAGACGAGAAAGGCAATTCCCCACTGAGCAAGTTCAAGCAATGACGCCTCGTCTATTACAGTTCCAGTGAGAATTCCCGCGAGGATAAAGAACGGAACAGGGGACAGTGAGAACTGATTAGCGATAATGAGGAAGACTCCTGCTGTGATGAAAATAACGGCGAGCGTGGTGATTAAATCAACCATCTAAATCACCTCGAATGTCGGCATTTGCGTCAAATGACGTCTCAGACGGGTGTTCGACCGCTTCTTGGTTAATTTGCCGAACGTCGTCGCTGATAGCTTGAACAAAGTCCTGTTGATCGTCGAAATACTGATCTAAGTAGCCGATCATCTGATCTGCCATCATGTGGGTGCTCATAATGACGTAGTCCGCGCCCGCCTCGTACAATCGGCGTGCATCTTCGATGTATTCTGCCTCAACAAATACAGTGGTGTCTGAACTAACCTCGGTAAGGAGTCGTTCATTGATCTCGGGCTGAACGGTCGAACTTAACACGAACGCCGCCTGTTTGAGTTGAGCAGCTTTCCGGATTTCCCCGTGTTTGAAATCACCATAGATGACGTCGTACTCGCTGTGATTCTTGAGTTTTTCAACGTGAGCGGTTTTCCTGTCAATGAGTACAACCTGTCCAAACTGTTCTTTTAGCGTTGGTAATGCACGTTCGGTGATTTTGTCGTATCCGATTACGACTGCGTGATCTCGGTATTCTTCGAGTTCTACGTCACCTTTTTCTTCGCTGTCAAACCGGCTGAACCATGGCTCAACCCGCTGATAGATTTGCTTGTTGTAGTTGATGATGTATGTCGAGATGCTCATCGTGAGAATCGCCATGAGACTGAGATAGCCGAGAATAGCAGTATCGATAAACCCTTGAGCGACACCAATTGCGCCAACAACAAGTGAGAATTCGCTTACCTGAATCATATTAACCGATCCGAGAAACGAGGTTTCGACGCTGAAATTCTCTCGATCAATCAGATAAAACATAATCCAGAAGTTCCCAATCATCAACACGAGAGAGGCGATAACTGCTTCTACCCAATACGTAAGTAGGTCATCAGCAGCGAGACGAAGCCCAATACTAGCGAAGAACACGAGGATGAAGAAATCTGTAACAGGACTGACTCGCTCTTCAAGTTCCTTGCTGTACGGGAGTTGAGCAAGACTGATCCCGGCGAGGAATGCACCAACTTCGAGTGAGAGATTGAACTGCTCTGAGATAGCGATGAAGAAGAACGCCCATGCAATCCCAATAATGAAGAAGATGTCTTTGTTATCTGCAATTCGTCGAAACAGTTGCGGGAGGATGTAGCGGGATGAAGCGATCGAGAAGATGGCAATGAACGACATCATGAACAGGATCGTTACAATTGTTGTTGCGATTTCAGTAGGATTGCCGAGTGATTCCGCACTTAGAAGTGCAAGGACAATTACAAGATAGATGTCTTGCACAATGAGGACACCAACGTCGATTTTCCCAGGGAGTTCCGTGATCTCATCTTTATCAGACAGAATCTTCACGATGATCGGCGTGGCCCCGAAAACCGTCGCAAGAGCAATAACGATGGTCTCAACAAGCCCGAACCCAAGGAGATAGGCGACGGCGAATGCGAGAGCAGTTTGAAGCACCGTCTGCCAGACTGCAATATTGACGATTGGACGGAGGATGTTTCTGACATCATCGAACCGCATTTTGATACCGAGCAGAAACAAGAGGAATCCAAGGCCGAGCTCGGCCATCAGTTCGACGAGTCCCTCTTCGGTGACCAAGTCAAGGAAGACTGGCCCGAGAATTAGGCCAGTCAGGATATAAGCGATTATCGTTGGTTGCCCAGTCTGTCGGGCGATGAAACCAACGATAGTTGCAACTACGATGATGATAGCGAAGTCTGCTGCAAAAGCAATTTCAGTAGCCATTAGGTGTCTAGGGAAGTCATCAATATTTCCAATCAGTTCGCGCTGTAGAGCAGTTGTTCAAGCGAGTCTTGTTCGTCAGATGACCCGATAGCTACGAGTTTGTCTCCAGCATGAAACGTAGTGTTCGGATTAGGATTTGAGATTACATCGTCACCTCTAATGATTGCGCTGATGGTGACACCTGTTCGGGAACGAAGTTCGGTCTCTCCAAGTGTTTGACCTAAAATTGGACTCTCTTTGGTGAGTGTCCACCATTCTATAATAACATCTTCACTTAGCTGAGCCTCAATTGAGTCTGTACGGATAGGCTGGAAATATGCTCCTTCGAGAATTGTTCCCATGACTCTGGCTTCATGGTCTGAAAGATCCATGATTTTTTCTCCATCAGCACTAGATGAATCTTTCCGGTAGACCTCTCTCCTCCCATTATTATGGATAATAATGACGTAAATCTCCTTCTCATCCAACTCTATCTCGAACTTTCTCCCAATCCCACGGAGATCACTCTCATAAATATCCATATTCCCACTTCTACGCCCAAGTATATAATGGTGGTGAAAAGCATGTTAGATTTTCAGGATTGGCTTTCAGTGGAATGACCATTTTTGGTTGACACGCACTCTATTTGTATTGTTTCTCCTGTGAAGACTCGATGAAACGAAGCGGCGAGACGAATGCTGAACCATATGCATTGAGAAACGCAGTCTCAGACGATCACATGGATGAGGATGAGTGTCTGCTTGGCGAAGGTATACAATCAACCTGCACTGTTTAGTTGTCATCTTTTGCCACGCCGGTCTTACATCTATGCGTGGGGACTTAGCAGGCTTTCATCCCATCAGTGCCGATATGGGCTTCATCAATAGATGTTTTTGGCTGTGAGCGCTACCCGGATCAATGAGGACCAACTCATTATTTGAGGACATCGTCTCATCGCTTCCATTTATTTCCCCTGAGGAACAGCGGCTTTTGCTGACGACCGTGTTTCTTTTCGTCACTGGGTTGCTTTTGATTCTTCTTCCGCGAGGTCCTCGCTACTTGAAGCGGATGTTGAAGAATGAAAGTATTCATAAGCAGTACAACGAATTGAACGAGTATCTTCCGCTTGGGTGGATTGTACGCAGTATTTTCGGGTCGGTCAAGTAGTGGTTTTGGGTAGCGGACTCGCTGGAGTACTTCATCTCTGGGGATATGAGTCACTGGTGTGGTACACCGTAGAGTTAGTTACAGCTATGTGGCCAGCACTCTCACGGCTGTTAGGAACTGGTTTTGTACTTATCTGCGCATATCTCGGAGTGATCGCTACGTCCTCTTGGATAGACGCTTTTTCTACGAATACTCCCGGAATTGATCGGCATGACCGTGAAATAATCACACGTGTGTTGCAGATTCTCATTCTTATTGTTGCGGCACTTTTCGTTCTCACGGTATGGAATTTCGATATTTCTAATCTTCTTGTTGGAGCTGGTCTTATTGGAGTTATTCTCGGATTTGCTGCCCAAGAAACACTTAGTTCGGTCATTGCAGGTTTCATTCTGATGTTTTCACGCCCGTTTGAGATTGGAGATTGGATCGTTGTTGGCGAGGATCGTGGAATCGTTACCGAGATTACGATCGTCCACACTCGAATTCGTGGCCCGAATGGAGAGCATGTAGTCATCCCAAACGAGGTGATCGGAAGCCAGAGAATACGGAATCGGAGCAAAGAAAGTCGACTTCGATTTTCTGTGGATGTTGGTGTTGACTACGATGCGAATATCGAGGCCGCCCGCGAGGTCGCTCAAGAAGCGGTGGAATCAATCGAGATGGTCGAAGAAACACCGTTTCCATCGGTACGGATCGAGGAGTTAGCGGACTCCTCAGTCGTTCTTCGGATTCGGTTCTGGATTAAGAAGCCGAATACAGAAAAGATGTGGAAAGCAGAAGACGAAGTACTCGAGACAGTGAAGACAGCACTCGAAGACGCCGAGATCAATATCCCATACCCACATCTCCGATCAGTCACAGAAGAGAAATGATATTTTCGGAAGCAGGAAATAACTAATATTAATCTATCTAACTATTATACAAAGCTAGTAGGGTTAGTAAAACAACTATTAATATCTGTCAGTATCCAAAAGAGCTACGTCCGAGAGTCGATTATCGATTCAATATGCGTCAATATCTTTTTGAATTTAGTGAAAAGCAAATCCCTTTAATCGTGATTTTAGCAACGATCCTGCTCTACGCAATATTTCTAATTGGTATACTCTATAGAATATTACTTTGGGTTATTTGAATCATCATCTAGTGGAATTGTGGCGGCGGCAACAGTGAAGAACTCCATGCTGCGGTGTTTCACCTCGCGTTCGCCTGTCTGCTGTATTCGATTTGGAGAGCTGCCGATCTGCTCGTGCAGATCGAGTTGACTGGCGAGTACGGACAGACACCACTCGTAACGGCGGAAAATACGCTCACGCTGTTGAAGGAGGAGACGGGAATCGGGTAAAGAGCCACTCTACCCGCGTGGAAGAGTGGGTTTTGAGTGGCGACACTGAAAGCTACCTCGGAAGAGCGTCGAAACCCTTCTAAGACTGATAGGAATTAGCGGCTGAGAGGGTGTCTGAAAGATCACCGATAAACTGATTTGTCCGAATTCACCGACAACAAGCCTGCTAAACGGCCTGTAGTCTCATCTTCCGACCTCCTGCAGAAGTTGAGACTGCGTTCTCCTGCCGTGTTGAATAGATGCTGAGTCACGGTTAGAGTGGTTCACAGAGCGGTTCTATATTTGAGATGGCGAACATCAGGACAATTTCCCGGAACTGCCGATACCAGCCCAGCGCTCGCACGGCATCGCCGAGCGAGCGCTTCGTTGTCGAATACGAAGTTTCGGCCATCCAGCGCTGAGAGTAGCCTTTTGCCCGGATGAGTGC
>NZ_JAAVUO010000066.1:0-12434 GCF_012163165.1 Natronococcus sp. JC468 | reverse complement strand
AGCGCGAGGACGGCGGCGAGGAGGCCGAGGGCGACCGCGCAGCCCCACTGCGGGAGCCACCCTGTCGCGGCGGAACTCGATGAGAGCGCGGCCAACGCGAGCGGGGCCCCGACCGCGAACCCCAGCAGCGAGACGGCAACCGACACCAGCAGGTAGCCCCCGAGGCCGCCGACGGCCGCGCCGACGGCGGCGGCGACGCCCGGGCCGACCGCCTCGAGGCCGAGCGCGGGGCCGACCAGGAAGCCCGCGCCGGCGCCCGCGGCGAGGCCGACGGCGACGATTCCGTACACCGAGAGGGCGGTACCCGAGAGCAGGAGGGCGACTCCGGCGAGGACGAACGCGGCGGCGACCCCGTCGATCATGGCGAGTGTTCCCGCGCCCGAGCACATAAACGATGTGTTCACTCGCCGCGCGCGACGGGTCGGCCTCCGGAGTTCCGTCAGAGGTTTCCGGTCCCGCAAACGGTTTAACCCTCCTAATTATATCTAATTACAGTACGATGACCGAGAACTTCCCCGACTACGTCGACGTGAACTACGACGACGGCGAAGGTGAGGACCCCGAGGACTACCCGCATATCAACGACAAGATCGAGAAGGCGGTCGAGGTCACCCGCCAGGGCCTCGAGCAGTACGAGAACCCGGCGGTCATGTGGACCGGCGGCAAGGACTCGACGCTCGTGTTGTACTTCGTCAAGGAGGTCGCCGAGCGCTACGACATGGAGGTCCCGCCGGCGATTTTCATCGACCACTACCAGCACTTCGACGCGATCCACGACTTCGTCGACGACTGGGCCGAGAAGTGGGACCTTGAGGTCATCTACGCGCGCAACGAGGACGTCGGCGAGTACGTCGAGGAACACGACCTCGAACCCGGCGACGATATCGAGATCGGCGATCTGAACGAGCAGAACCAGCGCCACGTCCGGGAACTGCTCGAGTACGAGGAGGACACGTTCCCGTTCCTGCTCGACACCTACGTCGGCAACCACCTGCTGAAGACGGTCGCGCTGAACAACGCTTTAGAGGAGTACGACGTCGACGGCATCCTCTCGGGCGTCCGTTGGGACGAACAGGAGGCCCGCGCTGACGAGACGTTCTTCTCGCCGCGTCACGACCCCGACATCTACCCGCCCCACGACCGCGTCCAGCCCATCCTGCAGTTCGACGAGGCCGCCGTCTGGGAGGCGTTCTGGAACTTCGTCGTGCCCGACACCGTCGACGAGTTCCCGGACGAGGGCTACGTCCCCGAGGGGAAAGACGACCTGCCGAACGACCTCGAGCCCGCCGACACCCCCGTCTCGCCGAAGTACTGGGAAGGGTTCCGATCGCTGGGCAGCGAGATCAGCACCGAGAAGACCGAGGACGACCCCGCCTGGCTCCAGGACCTCGAGGGAACGACCGAGCGCGCGGGCCGCGCCCAGGACAAGGAGGACCTGATGGAGCGCCTGCGCGATCTGGGCTACATGTAGGCGAGGCGGACCGCTTTCGATCCCGCTTTTGCGGTTCTGACGTGTTTTCCGCGGAGCCGACGGTGCGGTTGATGTGACTCGGGCGCGGAGGAACGCCGATGACCGACGACCGCTCGAGCCCCGACGACGCCCGCCGATCGCGTCCGATGACCGAGGACAGCTACGGGATTCCCGACGACGGCGACGGAGCGCTCCCCTGGACGTTCGTCGCGGAGAAACTGGCGGCCGACCGCTACTACTGGGTCACGACCGTCCGTCCCGACGGGTTCCCCCACGCCCGGCCGACCTGGGGCGTCTGGGTCGACGGCGCCGTTCACTGCGGCGGCGGGGAGCGGACGCGCTGGGTGCGCAACCTCGAGCGAAACGACGCCGTCGTCGTCCACCGCGAGGATGCCACGGAGGTCGTGATCCTCGAGGGCCGGGCCGAACGACTCGACGAGGGGACGGCCGACCCGGACCTGCTCGAGCGACTCGACGGCGCCTACGAGAACAAGTACGACGTCCGCCACGGGGTGCCGTTCTTCCGGGTCCGCCCGGACACCGTGCTCGCGTGGTCTGACTTTCCGGCGGACGCGACCCGCTGGACGTTCTCGAGGGAGACGCGTTGAGAGGAGGGTCGTTCGGGTCCGGACCCTGGCTCGCGCGGGCGCCAGCGGAGACTCCGTTCCCGATTACGGCGCCGACCGGTGCTGCCCGTATTTGATCCCGATCAGCAGCATGATCCCCCCGAAGATCACCATCGCGGGGACCACCATCATCAGGACGGTCTCGGTCGCCATCATTCCCGAGGCGATCATTCCGACCGTTCCGAGCGCGATCAGTGCGATGAACGTGGCCGCCGTGGTCGGCAGGTCGAACTCCATACGTAATCGTGGGACGGCGAACCCCCAAAGGGTATCGGAAACCGGCAGTTCGCTCGCGCTGACGCCCGAGCGGAACCGAACGTCTTCGGAGTCAGTAGCGCCCGACCGAGAGCTACGCCTCGGACTCCGGTTCCAGCCCGTGTGCCGATTCGACGAGTTCTCGCAAGCGCCCGACGAACCGAGCCGCGGGTGCGCCGTCGACGACGTCGTGATCGACCGTCACCGTGAGACTGAGAAACTCTCGAGGAACGACCTCGCCGTCGACGAACCCCGGCTTGCGTTCGATGCCGCCGACCGTAAGCTGGAGCGCGTAGTTCGTCGGACTGATTCCCCAGCCGCCGCCGTCGCCGAACATCCCGACGGAGGTCACGGCGACCGTGCCGGCGAGGCGCTTCCAGCGGCGGGGAGAGACCTGCGGCAGTCGCCAGAACAGTCGCCGAACGGGACCCGGAAGTCGTAGCCCCGCGGCCGACAGCCCGCGCTGTCGTCCCGCGTTCGGGTCCGTCTGAGCCGCCCGGATCCCGTCGTGGATCGACTCGAGCGATCGCCGGTTCGTCGCCCTGAGAACGTGGGGGACGCCGATCCGCTCGCCGTCGACTGTCCGTTCGATCAGGACGTTCACGTCGACGTCCTCGAACCGGACGAGCCGTCCCCGCCAGTCGCGGTACGTCTGGACGCGGGGGTGGTCGTCGATCGCTCGAGCCAGACAGAAGACGAGAAACGCAGTGAACGACCGTCGCGTTCCAGTGTGCTCCTCGTGGTCGCGAATGCGCCGTCTGGCCTCGGTCACGTCGAGTTCGACGAGCCCGTGGACGACGCTCCGTCGGCCGGCGGTTCGCATGTAGTCGACGGTGCCGCGTCGTCCCGGGGGGAAGGGTTCGATCGTTTCGCCACGCTCGGTCATACGCGTCGGACCACGAGGAGGAGCATACCGCTTGGCCGCGACCCTGTCTCGGCTCGAGGGCCGCACCAGGTTCGCCAGCGCGACCGCAAGCCCAGCAGCCACCCCGGCGGGAACGCGACCGCGGTCCACATCGCCGCGTAGGTCGCGCCCGCGAGTTCGAAGTTCGCCCGGAGCAGTTCGTCGATTCCGCCGAGGGCCAGCGGGCCCTCGAGCAGCCGAACCGCGAACGCGTAGCTG
Source organism: Natronococcus sp. JC468 (assembly GCF_012163165.1). Classification (NCBI taxonomy): domain Archaea; kingdom Methanobacteriati; phylum Methanobacteriota; class Halobacteria; order Halobacteriales; family Natrialbaceae; genus Natronococcus; species Natronococcus sp. JC468. The sequence goes on along the minus strand of NZ_JAAVUO010000066.1, from coordinate 8,959 downwards.
GGATCGAGGACGGCCTCCTCGAGCGACAGGGTCACGAGCGCGGCGACGATTCCCCAGCCGTCGTGGCCCACCTGTGGGGGTGTCGTCTCGAGGGTCCACCGCCCCACAACGGCGTGGCCGCGACCGCGCTGTCTGGGGACGACGAGCGCCATCCAGTTGCCGTGGAGCCCCGGAGATCGGGCGCGCCCTCCCCGACGACCGTTCCCCATCCGTGTGCGGGTGCCATAGCGCCTGCGACGGCTCGAAAAGTGGTGCGATCTCTTGCTATTCAGGCGTTCGAAACTGTCGGAGCGGACTCGCTCGAGTCAGTTCCAGGGGGCGAAGTCGGGGTCGACCTCGCGGCTGACGTCGTCGATGTTGTCGATCGTGTCGACGTCCGAACGGTCGAGTTCGACCAGCAGCGACTCCCAGTTGTCCTCGATGTGGTCCTCGCCGGTCGCCTTCGGGATCGCGACGACACCCTTCTCGCGCAGCCAGGCGAGGCTGACCTGGGCCTCGCTGACGCCGTGTCGGGCCGCGACGTTCTGCAGCCCCTCGTGGTTGAACACCTGGCCGCGGGCCAGCGGGGAGTAGGCGACGACGTCGACGTCGTAGTTCTCGCAGGTCTCGCGCAGCTCCGGCTGCTGGAGCAGCGGGTGGAGTTCGACCTGGTTGGCCGCGATCGGAGCGTCGCAGACGTCGATCGCCGTCTCGAGGTCCTCGGGCATGAAGTTGCTGACGCCGACGTTCTCGATCAGTCCCTCGTCGTACAGCTCCGAGAGCGCGCCCAGGGTCTCCTCGGGGTCGTACTCCCCGGCGGGCCAGTGGACGTACAGCATGTCGAGGTAGTCGACGCCGAGACGGTCCATGCTCTCGCGAGCCGTCTCCGCGACGTCGTCGGCGCCCAGGTTGTCGATCCAGAGTTTCGTCGCGAGGAAGACCTCCTCGCGATCGACGTCGGCGCTGGCGAGTCCCTCGCCGACGGCCGCCTCGTTGTCGTAGGCCTGTGCGGTGTCGACGTGTCGATACCCCATCTCGAGGGCGGTTCGGACGCTCTCGGCACAGGCCTCGGGGTCCTCGTTCTGCCAGGTACCCAGTCCTAGCATCGGGATCCCGTTCGACGTTCGCGGACAGAAGTCTGCGGCGATTTCGTCTGCCATACCCGGAGGTTACGCCAGGATCCGAAAAGGGGTTGGGATTGCGTGAGCAAGATCGACGCCCTCGGATGCCAACTCGCCCCACAGTCGGGGCCCTCGCTACTGGTACATCCGCAGCGGCTGGGCCTGGCTGCTCTCCTCCTGACTCATCTCCTGCATCTGGCGGGCGAACTGCTCGCGTTTCTCCCGGATCTCCTCGGCCCGATCGACCAGCTCTCCGACGTTGATCGAGACGTCCGCGATCGGCGCGACGCCGTCCTCGAGCAGGACGCTCGCGGCCTCGGGGTCGGGGAACTGCGGGCTCGACTCGACGATCAGCCCGAGGCCGTCGTCGCCGTCCTGTGCGGCGCGGTTGAGCAGGGCCCCCGTCGGGCCGCTGACGACGCCGTCATCCGGCGGGGCCTCGATGTCGTGGTCCGCGAGCGTCCCGGCCGCGTCACCGGTGGCGATCCCGTACAGCGAGGGGCGCTCCTCGCGTTCGGCGGGCAGCCCGCTGAGGTAGATCGGCCGGGCCTCCCGCTCGGCGATCCACTTCGAGACGCAGTTCGTGACGGAGTCGACGGCGTCGGACGCGATCGGCGCGTCGCTCTGGAGCGCCAGCAGGTCGTGGTCCTCGCTGGCGTAGATCCGAACCGGGGGTCGCGCCCGCCCCTCGCCGCCCCGGTAAGTCACCACGCGGGGCAGCCCCTCGCAGTCCAGGCTCGCGTAGTACTCCATGTCGAGTTCCGTGACGAGGTGATCGGTCGCGATCTTGCCGACGAGCCCGACGCCGGGGAACCCCTCGACGAGCGTCGGGTTCTCGAGCGATACCTCCGGGCCCTGTCGCTGAATCCCTGCCATGTGCTATCGGTCGTCGGTGACCGACATAAAGCCGCGGCCGGCGCTTCGAAACCCACAAGCGACGGGGCCCCGAACCCGCGGGCGATGGAGCCACTCGAGCGGTATCGACCGATCGTCGACGACTTCGAGGCGTTTCTCGCCGCCTGCGAGCGCCCGCTCGGCAACGTCGTCCGGGTGAACACGATCAAGGCCACCGTCGACCGGGCGACGGCCACCCTCGAGGCGGAGGGCGTCGGCTACGAGCGGGCCGACTGGAACTCCCGAGTGCTGCGCCTCGAGACCGACTCGCCGGGCTCGACGTGGGCGTCGTTTCACGGCTTCACCCACGGCCAGGAGGAGGTGTCGGCGGTCCCCGCGACCGTCCTCGAGCCCGAGCCCGGCGAGCGGGTCTGGGACTGCTGTGCGGCCCCCGGCGGGAAGGCGACCCAGCTCGCGGCGCTGATGGACGATCGGGGCACCGTCGTCGCCAACGACAGCAACCTCGGCCGCATCTCGGCGCTGCGATTCAACGCCGAACGGCTCGGTGCGACGAGCCTCGCTGTGACGAACGACGACGCCCGCAACTACTCGCTCGAGCGGTTCGACTTCGAGGAGTTCGACCGCGCGCTCGTCGACGCCCCCTGTTCCTGCGAGGGGACGATCCGGAAGAACCCCGACGCGCTCGACGGCTGGTCGGAAGGCTACCTCGACGAGGTCTCGGGGATCCAGAAGGGGATTCTCGGACGAGCCGTACAGGCGACGCGGGAGGGCGGCACCGTCGTCTACTCGACGTGTACGTTCGCCCCCGAGGAGAACGAGGCCGTCGTCCAGCACGTTCTCGAGGCGGAGGACTGCCGAGTCGTCGACTTCGACCTCGACCTCGAGCACTCGCCCGGACTCGCCGAGTGGGACGGCCAGGAGTACGACTCGAGCCTCGAGCGCGCCGCGCGGATCTACCCCCACCAGAACGACACCGGGGGATTCTTCGTCGCGAAACTGGAGGTGACCGCCTGATGGGCGACGACGCTTCGAACGGCGCGAGCGAGGGCGAACTCGAGCAAAACGACGGCCAGCGGTTCGGCCGCCTGCCGGCGACCGCCGCCGAGCGAACCGTCGAGGGGCGAGCCAGCCGCGAGGCGGTCGTCGACTACTTCGCGGATCGGTTCGGAATCGCGCCCGAAACGTTCGACGACCACACGTTCTGGGAGAAGGGGGCGGGCAAGATCTGGGTCTACGGCGGGTCGGCTCCCTCCCCGGTCGAGATCGAGGCCCTGGGGATGACCTGCCTGCGGATGCGCCAGGAGCACTGGAAGCCGACGACTGACTTCGTCCAGCGGTTCGGCCGGGCGGCCGAGGAGTGCGTGATCGAACTCGAGTCCGAGGAGGCCCGCGCGTTCGCCGCGGGCGAGGACCGAGAGCTCGAGCGCTGGGACGGCGACTGGGGGTACCTGATCGCCGCCCACCGGATCGCGGGCGAACTCGAGCCGATCGGCGTCGGGCTCTACGTCCACGGCGAGTTGCGCTCGATGGTCCCCAAGGGACGCCAGCGGCAGCTGTAGGTTCGGCCGAGTCCGTCGCGGCGGTTCAAGTCGATGCCGACCGCAGCGTCGCACGCTCGCACCCGCGAACGGTCACCTCGTACCCGGCGTACTCGAAGGTAACCGTCCCCGGCGAGCGATCGTGAAACAGCGAGTCGAGTGCCTCCGGATCGATCCGCTCGTACAGCGGCGGCATCGTCGTGGGATCCAGTTCCTTCAGGCCGGCGACCCCCAAAACGATCGCCTCGCTCGGTGTGGACGCATCGGTGTCGGTGAGTTCGAGCTGCCGTACTGTCATGGCGTTTCGTACGCCTCACCGAAGGATGCGCTCGGAGGTTGCCATGGCGCCCGTTTAAGTGCGGCTCGGATCGAGTCAGCGGTCGTCCACGGCGACGGTCGGGTACAGCGAGACGTCGATGAGCGTCTTCGTGGCTCGCCGAAGCAGCTTCGAGAGGTTCTGGTGGGACGTGTCGAGCTCCGCGGCGAGTTCGCGCATCGTGATCTCGCGCGGAACCTCGTAGTAGCCGCGCTCGCGGGCGGTTCGAAGCGCCTCGAGCTGGCCCGACGTGAGGTGAGAGATCGGATACCGACGGTCCGTTATCGGCGAGAGTTCCAGGAGCTCGAACGAGTACCCGCGATCGACCAGCGTCTCGCGGAACGCATCGAACTGATCGCGGCCGGCGAATCGAAGCCGCAACTGCCAGCCGGCGGCGGTCGCCGCCGCCGTCAGCACCGACCCCGCGTGGTCGACGTACGCGTCGATCCGCTCGTCGATCTCGTCGGTCCAGTCGACCAGGTAGTACTTCTCGTCGTTGAACTCGAGCGTCTCGACGATCTCCTCGACGGACGGATCGGCCGCGAGGGCGTCGTCGACGTCGTCGAAATCGGCGTCGGCGACCCAGAGACACGGCATCGTCCAGTCGGTCGCGTGGGCGGCGATCTGCTCGACTTCGATCTCGAGCGACGGGAGCCGCTCAAGGGTCGCCGCGAGCGCGAGGGCCTCGGGATCAAGACGGATGGTCGCGAGAAGCATGTGGAAACGAAGGAGGCCCAACGGCAAAGCCCGAGCGGAGCCGATTTCGGCGAGCTTCACTCGCGCTCGACGATCGTCCCTCCCGCGAGCCCCTCCCACTCGACGCGGTAGCCCAGCTCCGAGAGGACCGCGCTCGAGTCCCCGATTCCATACGTCTCGAGTGTCGCCTCTGCCTCGGACAACGACGAGCCGGCCTCGATTTCCTCGTCCAGCGCCTCGAGCACCGACGGGCGAACGAGCGTCCGCCCGACCAGTTCGTGCTCGGGGAAGGCGACGTCGGCCAGCGCGTCCTCGCTGACGCCGCGGTCTGCGGCCAGCGCCTCGAGGGTGCGGACGTCCGCCTTGGGTCGCAGTTCCTCGGGCAGTGCGGCCGCGCTGTCGGCGACGAGCTGGCGCTCGTACTCCCGGAGGACGTCGCGGACGTCCTTCAGCCGGACGCTGCCGGAGTAGGGGATCGCCCGGAAGTCCCGCGCCGCGATCTCCTCGCCGACGCCAAGCGACTCGTCGACGGCGACGACCAGCTCGACGTCCTCGAGATCGGCGAGCTGGGCGAGTTTCTTCTCGACGTACTCGGGCGTCCAGAACCCCATGATCTCGAAGAAGACCCGGAACTCGCCGTACGCGTAGTCGAACGCGAAGTCAGGGATCATCACCCGGGTCCCGGTCTCGAGGGGTTCGGGCTCGCGGACGAGCTCCCAGTCCAGATCCAGACTCGAGAAGCGTCCGGCGAAGTCGGCCTCGACGCCGCTGTCGAAGGAGACGTCCGCGACGGGCTCGGCGTCGGGTACCCGCACGGGATCGGCGTCGGAGAGCTCGAGGACCCGTTCGGTCCCCCGGTCGTCGATCGTCGCCTCGAGGCGCCACTCGCTCGCCTTCGCGATCGTCCGCAGGAGCCGCGCGAACCGGGTGCCGTACCGACGCGTCGCCCGGAACAGGTGGGTCGGACCGGTGACGACGACCTCACGGTCGCTCAGGGCGGTTTCGTTCGCGTCACCGGCGTCGGTCTTGCGGATCTCGTACATCAGGCGCAGCCGCTTGATCGCCGACACCAGCGCCTTCGGGTCGCTCGAGCGCACCCGCAGCTCGATCGCGTCGAACAGCGCCGTCTGGGCCAGCGAGAGGTTGTACTGCGCGACCAGCCCGTCGGGGTCCCACCGGGGGTCGACCGCCTCGAGCACCTGTCGTTCCTCGAGGTCGGCGTACAGCGCCCGCTCGAGGGCCGCAGTCGAGAGTCCGAGCCCGTCGGCCGCGCGGTCCAGCGCCGTCTCGCGCTCGGCCTCGGTGACGACGCCGACGGCCTCGGCCGCCTCGAACGTCGTCTTTCGGGCGCGCTCGGGCTCGATCTCGGCGTCGGTCTCGAAGCATGCGTCGCGCTCGAGCAGGGCCGAAAAGCCCCGGACGAGCTTGAAGTGGTCGGCGTCGCGCTCGAGGTCCGCGAGTGCGGTCTCGAGCTCCTCGCGGGAACGACCGACGTGGCCCTGGTAGGTCCCGACGACGCGGGCGGCAAGCGGGCGGTGCTCGCGGCTCGCGAACTGCGGGTGGTACCCGCCACCCGCCCGCGAAACGCGAAGCAGGTCCTTCGTCAGCATCAGTCTCGAGTGGGCGCGGCGAACGCAAAAGTGATCCGACCCGGTCGGGCCGGGTTCAGTCGTCCGCGAGCTGGGAACTCGAGGTCGGCACGGGAACCTCGGCGACCGCGGAGCCCGTCCTCGAGGTGGCGTCGACCCCCAGCTCCCGTGGCTCGAGTACGCCCTCGCGCTCGAGGTCGTCGCCGTCCGACTCCTCCTAGTGCCGACAACGGTGCTTCGCGAGCGCGGACTCCTGGCCCCGATCGGCGCGAGCTGGCGATACGCGCGTGGCCGCGGGTTCGCGTTGCTGGGGATCCTCCTCCTCGTCGGTATCGGCTCGTGGCTGCTCGCGCGTCCCCCTGGTAGGGACGTCCTCAGCGCGACGTTCGCCGGAACCGTCCACGCCGTTTCGCTCGTCGACCTGTACGAGCGCTGCGTCGGTTCGTGAGCGCGGTCATCGGCCGGAACGTAGATTTCGAGCCGTCACTCCCGCCGGCGCCTCGAGGTGCGCTCCTCGGCGGTCTCGCTCGCGACGACCTCGTACAGCAGCGCGCGGCCGCCGTCTTCTTTCGGCCGCAGGATCCGTCCGAGTCGCTGGGTGAACTCTCGCTCGCTGCCGCTGCCCGAGAGGACGACCGCGACGTTGGCGTCGGGAACGTCGACACCCTCGTCGAGCACGTTCGAGGTCGCGATCCGCGAGTAGGTTCCCTCGCGAAAGCGCTCCAAGATCTCCCGGCGCTCGGCGGCGCCCGTCTGGTGGGTGATCGTCGGGATCAGGAACCGCTCGCTGACGTCGTACGCGAGGTCGTTGAACGCCGTGAAGACGATGATTCGCTCGCCGCGGTGACCGTCCAGAATTTCCTCGAGCGCGTCGACCTTCGCCTCGCTGCCGTAGGTGATCTCGCGGGCGCGCTGGCGCGCGAGCAGGGCCTCGCGGGCCTCGGGGTCCGACCCCGAGCGCTTGACGAGCTCCTGGTAGTCCGAGCCGCTGGTAAACTGGATGTTCGATCTCGCGAGGTAGTCCGCGAACACCTCCTGGTTGCGGTCGTACTCCTTGCGCTCCGCTGGCGTGAGCGACACCTCGAGCCGTTTCACGTCGTAGGGCGCGAGGTGCTCGCCCGCCAGTTCGTCCGGCGAGAGACGGTAGACCAGCGGGCCGACGATCTCCTCGATGGTTTCGTGGGCGCCGTCGGGTCGTTCGAAGGTCGCGGTCAGCCCGAGTCGCGCGGGCGCGGCGAGCAGGCGGGCGATCTCGCGGTAGCCCTCGCCCCCGAGGTGGTGGACCTCGTCGAAGACGACCAGCCCGAACCGATCGCCCACCGAGTCGGCCTTGAGGTAGGCCGAGTCGTATGTCGAGACCGTGATCGGCTCGAGTCGCTGCTCGCCGCCGCCGAAACGGCCGATCTCGCGGTCGAACTCCCGCTCGAGTTCGCGCTGCCACTGCTCGAGCAAGTCGATCGTCGGGACGACCACGAGCGTCGGCGTCGCGAGGCGCTCGATCGCCTTCAGGGCGATGACGGTCTTCCCGCTGCCCGTGGGCAACTCGAGGACGCCCCCGGGGGCGCGGTCGACGGGGAGGTTGCCGTCGGTGTCGGCCCAGCGGTCGGTCTCGAGCCAGGCCGACAGCGCCTCGTCCTGGTACGCCCGGAGCTCGTAGGCCGAACGGAGCTCGGAGAAGGTGTCGAGCTCGAGCACCCGGTCCCGAACGTCGGCGTCCTCGAGGGCCAGCGCCGCCCGGAGCGACGAGTACCGCAGGGCGGGGACCCGTCGGCCGCCCGATCTGGGATCCGCCTCGAGTTCGGGCACCCGTTTCCGCAGCGTCGACGCCAGCTCCGACCCGAGCCCCTCGAGGCGGACGGTGCCGTCCTCGTATCGGAGCTCGATGGCCGCTTCCTCGACCGTCGGTGTCACGCCGAACACTGCGGTCGGCGGACACATATATCGTCGGATCGAACCCCGTCGAGCCCGGATCTCAACCCTTTTACCGCCGCTGGTCGTTGACCCGATCATGAGCGAAGACGAGGGCACGAATGCGTCAGCCCAGGGTGTCCCGTCCGAGGATCGACCCGACGACGGCGACGGCGTCGAGACCGACGCGGGGGACGAATCGGACGCGGAAACGGCCGAGCCGGAAGCGGAGACGACCGGCGACGAGAGCGAGGCCGACGAGGAGACCGTCGAGCAGCTCCGCGCCGAGCTCGAGGAGGCCGAGGCCGAGATCGAGGACCTCGAGAGCCGGCTCAAGCGCAAGCAGGCCGACTTCCAGAACTACAAGAAGCGCGCGAAAAAGCGCCAGGAGCAGATGAAAGACCGCGCGACCGAGGATCTGGTCGAGCGCCTCGTCGGCGTTCGCGACAACCTCAAGCGCGCCCTCGAGGAGGACAGCGACGACGTCGAGAGCCTGCGGGAGGGCGTCGAGATGACCCTGCGGGAGTTCGACCGCGTCCTCGACGAGGAGGACGTCTCCGAGATCGATCCCGAGCCGGGCACCGAGACCGACCCCCAGCGCCACGAGGTCATGATGCGGGTCGACAGCGACCAGCCCGAGGGGACCGTCGCCGACGTCTACACGCCGGGCTACGAGATGGGCGAGAAGGTCATCCAGAACGCCCAGGTGACGGTCTCGAACGGCGACCTCGAGGACGACGCGTCGTCGGACGACGGAACCGACGCCGAGTAGGTCCCCGTTCGGCTCCCGACTGGTTTTCTCGCCGAGCCGTCGAGCGCTCGAGTCGGTGCGCTGTCGCGGACGATGCGAAGCTGTCAGCTCCCGTCGACGTCGGACAAGGAATTTTGCAGTGTTGAACGCAAGACAGCGGCAGCATCGAAATTGTGACATTCAATTTTCCATCAGTACCGACGCTC
>NZ_JAAVUO010000065.1:0-12575 GCF_012163165.1 Natronococcus sp. JC468 | reverse complement strand
CAAACCACGCTGACTCTTGTTCATCGAGAACAATACGCTTCCAAGGGGGTCAACGCTTTCGCAGACCACTCGTGTCGGGTTCGACGGCTCGAGCGCTCCTCGAGCGGCGTTTCGAGCGGATCGGAACCCGTCGGCGACTGCGACATCGAGCGACCGTCGTCTCGAGGGTGTGTCGGGGTGTGACAGGGAAAATCGCAAGACGGAGGCGCGCCGACTAGCGAAACAATTATATAGAAGTGCTGACGACATGGTTAGTGAGGATCCACAATGGCACAACAGCGACGCATGGGCGGACAGCCCATGTTCATTCTGAGCGAGGATAGCCAGCGAACCCAGGGCCGGGACGCCCAGTCGTCGAACATCATGGCCGGCAAGGCCGTCGCCGAGTCGGTACGGACGACACTTGGGCCCCGCGGGATGGACAAGATGCTCGTCGACTCGGGCGGCGAGGTCGTCATCACCAACGACGGCGCGACCATCTTGAACGAGATGGACATCGAACACCCCGCGGCCCAGATGCTCGTCGAGGTCGCCGACTCCCAGGAGGAGGAGGTCGGCGACGGGACGACGACCGCGGCCGTGATCGCCGGCAACCTGCTCGGCGAGGCCGAAGACCTCATCGAACAGGACGTCCACGCGACGACGATCGTCGAGGGCTACCACGAGGCCGCCGAGATCGCCCTCGAGGCGATCGACGAGCAGGTCAGCGAGGAGACCGTCGACGACGACGTGCTCAAGCAGGTCGCCGAATCCAGCATGACGGGCAAGGGCACCGGCGGCCTGACCGCCGAATCGCTGGCCGAGACGGTCGTCGAGGCCATCCGCCACGTCGAGAGCGACGCCGGCGTCGAGCGTGACAACGTCACCGTCCACACCCAGATCGGCGCCTCCTCGAACGCGACCGAGCTCGTTCCGGGGATCGTCATCGACGAGGAGGCCGCCCACGACTCGATGCCCGGCGAGGTCGAGGACGCCTCGATCGCCGTGCTCGACGTCGAACTCGGCGTCCGCACCGGCGAGCTCGACGCCGAGTACGCCATCGACTCGATCGACCAGCTCAACCAGGCCATCGACGCCGAGGAGAGCGAGGTTCGGGGCTACGCCGAGACGCTGGCCGAGAGCGGCGCCGACGTCGTCTTCACGACCGACGACGTCGACGACCGCATCAGCTCGTTCCTCGCGAAGGAGGGCGTGCTGGTCTTCGACAACCTCGGCGACTCCGACGCCCGCCAGATCGTCTCCGCGACCGGCGCCAACCGCGTCGGCGCCCTCGAGGACCTCGAGGAGGCGGACTTCGGCGCGGCCGACCGCGTGCGCGCACAGAACTACGGCGACGACGACCTGGCGTTCGTCGAGGGCGGCGCGGCCGCCGAGGCCGTCACCGTCTTCGTCCGCGGCGGCACCGAACACGTCGTCGACGAACTCGAGCGCGCGATCAACGACGCCCTCGACGTCGTCGCGACGGCGCTCGAGTCCGGCGAGGTCGTCCCCGGCGCCGGCGCCACCGAGATCGCGATCGCCGACAAGATCCGCTCGGAGGCCGCCGGCATCGAGGGCCGCAAACAGCTCGCGGTCACCTCCTTCGCCGACGCCCTCGACGTCGTGCCGCGGACGCTGGCGACCAACACCGGCCAGGACCCGATCGACACGCTGGTCGACCTGCGGGCGGCCCACGAGGGCGGCGACCGCGCCGGCCTCGTCACCGACGGCGAGACCGTCACCATCGACGACCCCTTCGAGTACGGCGTCGTCGACCCCGCCGACGTCAAGCGGGAGGCCATCGAGAGCGCGACCGAGGCCGCGACGATGATCGTTCGCATCGACGACGTCATCGCCGCCGAGTAGGCGCAGGTTCGTATCTTCTCTAACACTAATTGTATTTTTGACAATAGTCTTAAGGAATAATATGCGGACACGTTGAAGTATGTCCGTCTCGCCTCCCTCGGATCGGCTGACTCCCGTCGACGACGCGGCCGGCCGAACCGTCTACTACGACGAGGACGGCGATACCTACCACGTGTGGTGGTCCGGCGACGAGTCCCAGTCGGCGAGCGCGGCACTGGTGCTCGCCGTCGCGTCGGTGCGCGAGACCGATCCGGCGGACCTCGAGACGCTGTCGCGGCGGATCGATCCGGACGCGCTCGACGCGCTGTTCTCCCACTGGGCGCGCCACCGTCCCGGGTCCGGGAGCGTCTCCTTTCGGTTCGCCCGCTGTGCGGTCACCGGATACGCGTCCGGCGAGTTCCGCATCGAACCGCCCGAGGCCGACTGACCCGCGGCCGGGAGCCGCTCACGGTACGGGCTCGAGGACGATCCTGTCGCCGACCGCGAGGTCGAACGCCGCCTCGCCCCGTCCGCGGTTGACGTCGAGTTCGACGTAGCCGTGACTGCCGACGAGCGCGAGTCGCCGACCGACCGGGACGTCCGCGAAGGCGTCACCGACGGGCACGGGCTCGCCGTTCGCGAGGACCCGGTCGCGACCCTCGAGGTAGTCTCCCGGAACGCTCGTGACCACGTTGCCGAAGTCGTCGACGACCAGCACCTCGCCGTCGACCGCGCCGTCCTCGACGGTCGCGTCGGGCAAGGTGAGATCGACGCGGTCGGCGGTCCGTCCGAGCGCAGCCAGCGAGCCGAGACGGTCGGGGTCGACCTCGTGGACCGCGGCCGCGGCGGGCGCGAAGACGTCCCGCCCGTGGAACGTGTTGCTTTGCGGGCCCGCGCCGGGGTCCGGCGCCGACTCGCCCGCGGGAACGACCGGTTCGATCGCCCGTTCGTCGACGGCGTACGTCTCGATCGGCTCGTCGCCGGCGAGACGCCGGGCCGCGGGAACCAGGACGCCGTTGTCCGGGCCCACGAGCACGTGGTCGCCGGCCCGGATCGCGATCGCCGCGCGGTCGGTGCCGACGCCGGGGTCGACGACCACGAGGTGGGTCGCCGGCGGGAAGTACGGCAGCGTCTCCCGGAGCCAGAACGCCGCGGTGCGGACGTCCTGGCGCGGGAAGTCGTGGCCGACGTCGACGAGCCGCGCGTCGGTCCGTCGGAGCAGAACGCCCTTCATTGCGGCGGGGTAGGGCGTTCCGAAGTCTGACGCGAGCGTGATCACGGTCGGCGGTACGGAGCGGTCGATGAAAACGGATGCGGCTCGGGGCGGCCTCAAGGCGGGCGTGATCGGCGAGTGCCGTCTCGCTACCCGCCGTTCGAGTCGGATCCGCTGACCATCTGGATCCGCTCGATCCCGTTGATCTCCTCGACGACTTCGACGACGGCCTCGGGAACCAGCGACTCCCAGTCGCCGTCGTTGATCATCCGCTCGCGGACCTCGGTTCCCTCGAGCACCTCGCGGTTGAACATCGGCGACTGGCGGACCTCGAAGTCGGCCTCGCGGAACAGCTGGATGACCAGCGGGTTGTTCGAGTACGCGACGTCGAAGTGGGGACTCATGCTCCGGACGTGGCTCACCCACACCGAGTTGCGGTCCAGATCCTCGATCGGGACGGCGTAAGTCACCAGATCGGAGTCGACCAGCGACTTGGTGATCATCATAATCCGCTCGCCGGCGGTAAACGGGTTGCGCACGGAGTGTGAGTCGTCGGCGCTTCCGATCCCCAGGACGAGTTCGTCGACGTCCTCGGCGATCTGCTCGACCATGTTGCGGTGACCGTTGTGAAACGGCTGGAAGCGACCGATGTAAAACCCCCTCATGGCGGGTACTGTTTCGGGGCGGTGCTTAAGCGTGGCGAGTTCCCTCGCGCGGACGCGACTTACGCCGACGTCGGGAGTAGCCGCAGCGGAATCGGACGTCTCGAGGGTCGTAGTCGGCGTTTACGGCGTCTATCGTTGCGACCCGCATGGAGAAAGTATATCAGTCGCAATCCCTTCGAATCAGGTACTGAACAGAGTTCTATGAGTAACGATACGAACGTCGACGACTCCCCCGAAGGCGCACCTGACGCCGCTCCCGACGAGACCGAACGGGAACGGGCGTCGGACGACCAGGGGGATCGATCGCCAGTGACGGACTCCGGCGATCGGACCGACGAGTCCGGCCGCCGGCCGAACGGCGAGTTCGGCCGCGAGTCGGGGCCCGACGGGTCCGAGCAACGTCCGCCCGAGGGGTTCGAGGAGGACCCCGACGGGGACGACATCGAGACGGTCGAGGACCTCGGTAGCGAGGTCGACGTCGATCCCGGCGTCGAGATCGACGAGGAAAACGCCGAGGACGACCTCCTCGGTGGCCTTAAGATCGACTCGACCGCGGACATCGAGGTACCCGACCGACTCGTCGACCAAGTGATCGGACAGGACGAGGCCCGCGACATCATCATCAAGGCGGCCAAGCAACGACGCCACGTGATGATGATCGGGTCGCCGGGGACCGGGAAGTCGATGCTGGCGAAGGCGATGAGCCAGCTGCTGCCCCAGGAGGACCTCCAGGACGTCCTCGTCTACCACAACCCCGACGACGGTAACGAGCCGAAGGTCCGAACGGTTCCGGCCGGCAAGGGCGAACAGATCATCGATGCCCACAAGGAGGAAGCCCGCAAGCGCAACCAGATGCGCTCGATCCTGATGTGGATCATCATCGCGATCGTCGTCGGGTACGCGATCCTCTCCGGACAGATCCTGCTCGGCATCCTCGCGGCGGGGATCATCTGGTTTATCTTCCGGTACACCTCCCGCGGGTCGGACGCGATGGTGCCGAACATGATCGTCGACAACGGCGAGCAGCGCCAGGCTCCCTTCGAGGACGCCACCGGCGCCCACGCCGGCGCCCTGCTGGGCGACGTCCGCCACGACCCGTTCCAGTCCGGCGGCATGGAGACGCCGAGCCACGACCGGGTCGAGCCCGGCTCCATCCACAAGGCCAACAAGGGCGTGCTGTTCGTCGACGAGATGAACACGCTCGACATCCGCACCCAGCAGAAGCTGATGACGGCGATCCAGGAGGGCGAGTTCTCGATCACGGGCCAGTCCGAGCGCTCCTCGGGCGCGATGGTCCAGACCGAGCCCGTCCCCTGTGACTTCGTCATGATCGCCGCGGGCAACCTCGACGCGATGGAGAACATGCACCCCGCGCTCCGGAGCCGTATCAAGGGCTACGGGTACGAGGTGTACATGGACGACACCATCGAGGACACCCCCGAGATGCGCCGGAAGTACGCCCGATTCATCGCCCAGGAAGTCGAGCGCGACGGACGGCTCCCCCACTTCACCCGCGAGGCCGTCGAGGAGGTCATCCTCGAGGCCAAGCGCCGCGCGGGCCGCAAGGAGCACCTGACCCTCGAGTTCCGGAGCCTCGGCGGGCTCGTGCGGGTCGCCGGCGACATCGCCCGCGCCGAGGACGCCGAGTTCACCACCCGCGAACACGTCCTCGAGGCGAAGGGACGCTCGCGCTCGATCGAACAGCAGCTCGCCGACGACTACATCGAACGCCGCAAGGACTACGAGCTGCAGGTCACCCAGGACGGCATGGAGGGACGGGTCAACGGCCTCGCGGTCATGGGCGAGGACTCGGGCATCATGCTCCCCGTGATGGCCGAAATCGCGCCCGCCCAGGGCCAGGGCCAGGTGATCGCTACCGGCCAGCTCAAGGAGATGGCCGAGGAATCGGTCCAGAACGTCTCGGCGATCATCAAGAAGTTCTCCGACGTGAACCTCTCGGAGAAGGACGTCCACATCCAGTTCGTTCAGGCGGGCCAGCAGGGCGTCGACGGCGACTCCGCCTCCATCACGGTGGCGACCGCGGTCATCTCCGCGCTGGAGGACATCCCGGTCGACCAGTCAGTCGCGATGACCGGGTCGCTCTCCGTTCGCGGGGACGTCCTCCCCGTCGGCGGGGTCACCCACAAGATCGAAGCCGCCGCCAAGGCCGGCTGCGACAGGGTCATCATCCCGAAAGCCAACGAACAGGACGTGATGATCGAAGACGAGTACGCCGAGATGATCGAGATCATCCCGTGCTCGAACATCAGCGAGGTCTTAGACGTCGCCCTGATGGGCGAACCCAAGAAGGACTCGCTGGTCGATCGGCTCAAGTCGATCACCGGATCGGCCTTCGATCAGCAGGCCGTCGGCTCGGCCAGCGGTTCGAACCCCAGCCCGCAGTAGATGGCTGCCTGGACGGCGTTCGCGGCGATTACGGGCGCCGTCCTCCTCGTTCTCCTCGTTCTGTCACACCTCACGCAGTCCGCGTTCGACGGCGTCGATCTCGAGACCGATACCGCCGACGAGTCGAACCGCGAGTCGCTCGAGGCCGAGTCGGTCTCCGAGCGCGGACGCGAGGCCGAGTCCGAACCCGACCGCGAGCCCGCGGCGTCGAACGCCGCACCGAGATCCGAGCCGGCGGCGACCGATCGCCGCGGGGTCGGACCTGACGGGACCGCCGCGTTCGACGCGACCGAGCGCGTCGAGGAGCCGGATCGGCGGCGACGTTCGCGAGCGCGCCGGGGCGCGGGCGTCGATCCCGACTCGCTGACGGCGGGTGCGGTGCTGGCGAACGTCGCGGCCTCCCAGGGGCTGTTCGCGCTCGTCCTGCTGGGGGCCGTCGTCTACACCGGCGTGCCGGCCGACGCGCTCGGGATCGAGTTCTCGCGAACGTCCCTCGAGACCGGGCTGGTCGTCGGCACCGGGGTCGGGACCGTGCTCTACGTCGCCGACGAGCTCGGCGCCGCGCTCGCGACCCGGCTGGGGTTCGACCACGACGAACGGCTTCGAAAGCTGCTCGCGCCCGGTTCGGCGCGGGAGTGGGTCGTCCTGCTTGGGGGCGTGCTCCCGATCATCGCCGTCTTCGAGGAGCTACTGTTCCGGGCCGCACTGATCGGCGCGCTCTCGGTCGGCTTCGGGGTCTCGCCGTGGCTGCTCGCGGTGGCGTCCTCGATCGCGTTCGCGCTCGGCCACGGGATGCAGGGCGTCATCGGCGTCGTCGTCACCGGAGCGCTCGGGTTCGTGCTGGCGGCGGTCTTTATCGTGACCGAGAGCTTCCTGGTGGTCGTCGTGGCCCACTACCTGATCAACGCCCTCGAGTTCGTCGTCCACGAGGCGATCGAGCTCGAGTGGGCCCGAACCATCGAAAGCTAAGGGACGCGGGGCCCGAACTCGCGTATGAGCGACGCGATCGAGCTCTCGGCGTCGACGCGGCGGCTGATCGTCTACGGGATCCTCTCGTACTTCGGGCTGTTCGCGTACGCCACCCTCGCCGAGAGCGAGCCGGCGGCGGCCGCGGCCGAGGTCGCCTTCGGGCTGGTCGCGGTCGGGATCGGCGCGGTCCTCTATCGGGAGGCCGACGGGGCGGCGGTCGTCTCCGGCGCCGCGGGCTGTCTGATCGCCGGCGGGGTCCTCCAGTTCGTCCACCTGGCCACCCGGCTGGTGGTCGTCGACCTGGCGAGCACGCTGCTGATCTACGCGGGGATCGGCCTCTACGTCTACGCGGCCCTGAGAGGGTAGAACCGAAGGCCCCGAACCTACAGCCCCTCGAGCGACCGCAGCTTCTGTTCGACCGACGGGGGTGCGGCGCTCGGACCGTCCCGAACCCGGTGGTCCGGGACGAGGATCGGCGCGGGGTTGTTATCGAGTGCGGTCCGAACCAGGGTGATATCCTCGTTGTCCTCGTGGTCGAGTTCCGGGGTCATCCGCGCCAGGGTTCTGACGTCGACCTGATCGCCGTAGGGTACGTCCCGCACTCGCTCCAACACCGCCCGCTGGTCGGTCGGCATCGTCAGCGCGACCTGCAGGTCGTCGAACGCGACCTCCTCGAGTCCGTCGAGGTACTCGAAGATCCGATCGAGGACGGGGTGGTCGGTCTCGGCGTCGTCCTCGGGCGTCTCCGGGAACGAGACCCGCAGTACCCGTCCGCCCGCGACGCCGACCTGCACGTGTCGATCGAGGTACGACGACTCCCGCGCGTAGATCCCGGCGTCGGTGACATCCTCCATGGGCGGCGATACGGGCGACGGGCTTGAATATTCGCCGGTCGTTCGGGCGACGCGGACGCAAGCCTTATGTACATAACAGTACGTCGATGTACAATAATGACCTCTCAAACGGAGCTCGATCCCGCGGTCCGGGCCATCCTCGAGGCCGCGCGGGAGCGATCGACCGACCGGGAGCGGGTCTCGGTCGACGCGCGGTCGCTGCCCGAGGCGCTGGCTCGAGCGGAGCGCGAGGGCCGCGTCCCGATTATCGCGGAGGTGAAGCCGACGAGTCCGACCGCCGCGGGCTCCCGCGCGGACGACCCCGTGGAGCTGGCCGAGGCGATGGTCGCGGGCGGCGCGGCGGCGATCTCGGTGCTGACCGAACCCGAGCACTTCGGGGGCTCCCCCGATGCGCTGCGCCGGGTCCGGGAGGCCGTCGACGTCCCCGTGTTGCGGAAGGACTTCCTCGTCCGCGAGGCCCAACTGGATGCCGTCGAGGCCGACCTCCTCCTGCTCATCGCGCGGTTCGTGGACGACCTCGAGGAGCTGGTGACGGCTGCCCGCGAGCGAGGGTTCCAGCCCCTCGTCGAAGTCCACGACCGCGACGAGCTCGAGACCGCCCTCGAGGCGGGCGCCGAGATCGTCGGGATCAACAACCGGGACCTCGCGCGACTCGAGGTCGATCTCGGAACGTTCGAGTCCGTGGCGCCCCACGTGCCCGACGACGTGACCGTGATCGCCGAAAGCGGCGTCTCCTCGCCCGAGGACGTCCGGCGGATGCGTCGCGCGGGCGCCGACGCCCTGCTGGTCGGCAGCGCGATCATGGACCACGGCGGCGGGAGCGACGTGACCGAGAACACCCGGCGGCTGACGGAGGCAACCCAATGAGTACACCGGAACGAAACCGCGATCGAGACGGCGAGGCGACGTTCGGCGAGTACGGCGGTCAGTACGTCCCCGAGGCGCTGATGCCCGCCCTTCAGGAACTCGAGGACGCCTACGAACGGTACGTCCTCGAAAACGAGGACGGGTTCATGGACGAGTTCCGCGAGCGGATGCGCGACTTCGGCGGGCGGCCCACGCCGCTGCAGCGCGCGGATCGGCTCAGCGAGCGCTACGATCGGGAGGTCTACCTCAAGCGCGAGGACCTGGTCCACGGCGGGGCCCACAAGCTCAACAATGCACTCGGGCAGGTCCTGCTGGCCAAGTACATGGGCAAGGAACGGATCGTCGCCGAGACCGGCGCCGGCCAGCACGGCACGGCGACGGCGATGGCCGCGGCCCACCTCGATATGCCCTGCGAGATCTACATGGGCCGGACCGACATCAACCGTCAGCGCCCGAACGTCTACCGGATGCGGATGAACGGTGCGGCGGTGAACCCGGTCACCGCCGGCTCCGGCACCCTGAAGGAGGCGATCAACGAGACGATGCGCGACTGGGCGACGACCGTCGAGACGACGCACTACGTGATCGGTTCGATCGTCGGCCCCCACCCCTTCCCGAAGCTGGTTCGGGAGTTCCAGTCGGTGATCGGTCGCGAGGCCCGCGAGCAGATCCGGGAGAAGGCGGGTCGGCTCCCCGACAGCGTCCTCGCGTGTGCGGGCGGGGGATCGAACACGATCGGGGCCTTCCACGAGTTCGTGCCCGACGAGGACGTCGCGCTACACGCGGTGGAGGCAGGCGGCTCGAGCCTCGAGATCGACGAGGCGGAAGGCGTCGCGCCCAACTCCGCGACGCTGTCGACGGGCACCGACGGCGTGCTCCACGGCGCGATGACCAAGCTGCTCCAGAGCACGGACGGCCAGATCGTCGAGTCCCACAGCGTCAGCGCGGGTCTGGACTACGCCGGCGTCGGCCCCGAGCTCTCACACCTCGTCGAGACCGGACGGGTGACGCCCGTCAGCGTCCCCGACGAGGCGGCGCTGAACGGCTTCCACCGGCTCTCGACCCTCGAGGGGATCATCCCCGCACTCGAGTCCTCGCACGCACTGGGCTATCTCGAGGAAGCACACGAGGAACTCGGCGACCTCGTCGTCGTCAACGTCTCCGGACGGGGCGACAAGGACCTCGAGACGGTCCTCGAGGAGACCGAAAAGCGCGACCTCGAGGCCGCGCCGGACGTGGAGGTGTTCGACCGACAATGACCGACGAACCGACGACCGCCGACAGTGAGATCGAGGCTGCCATCCGCGAGAACCACCCCGCGTTGATTACCTACATCACGGCGGGCGACCCCTCGCTCGAGGACACGAAGGCGTACGTCGAGGCCCTCGACAGGGGCGGCGCAGATCTGATCGAACTCGGACTCCCGTTCTCGGAGCCGATCGCAGAGGGGCCGACGATCCAGGCGGCGATCAACCGCGCGCTCGAGGCGGGCACGACCCCCGAGGGCTTTTTCGAGCTGGTCGACGACCTCGAGACCGAGGCGCCGCTGCTGGTGATGACGTACTACAACATGTTGCTCCAGTATGGGCCAGGCGAGGCGCAACGCGCCTCGGAAGGTGACGCGGCGAAGCCGCGTCCCGAAACCGACGTTCGGCCGTTCGTCGAGCGCGCCGCCGAGGTCGGGCTCTCGGGGATCATCGTCCCCGACCTGCCCGCCGAGGAGGCCGATCCCCTTCGCGAGGCCTGCGACGAGTGCGGGCTCGATCTGGTCTTCATCGTCGCGCCGACGACCGAGGGCGAGCGCCTCGAGACCATCATGTCCCAGGTGTCGGGCTTCGCGTACGTCCAGGCCCGCCTGGGGACGACGGGCGCGCGCGCGGACGTCTCGAACGCGACCCACGACAGCCTGACGCGCCTCGAGGGGTACGACGTGCCCAAGGCGGTCGGCTTCGGCGTCAGCGAGGGCGACCACGCCGCCGAGATAATCGAGGCCGGCGCCGACGGCGTCATCGTCGGCAGCGCCCTGGTCGACATAATTGCGGAACACGGCGAGGGCGACGCCCCCGCGGCCGACGCCCTCGAGGCCAAGGCCGCAGAGCTCAAACGCGGCGCCCGTCGGGGCGCCGGGGTAGATGTACCGGAACCAGAACAGCCATAACCACCTGATTGCTAGACACTCGCAATGACTACAGGCACCGACGCACGACTCGAGCGGATCGGTACAGACGGATCGTACGTAATCGTCCCGATGGACCACGGCCTCACGATGGGAGCCGTCCAGGGGCTGAAAGACATCGAATCGACTATCGACGGCGTGACCCGCGGCGGGGCCGACGCCGTCCTCACCCAGAAGGGGATCGCCCCGCGGGTCCACGACAACAAGAACGGCAAGGGGTACATCGTCCACCTCAACGGGTCGACGACGATCGGCCCGGACGAACAGGACAAACGGGTGACCGGGACCGTCGAGGAGGCGATCCGCGTCGGCGCCGACGCCGTCTCCTTCCACATCAACGTCGGCTCGAACTACGAGCCCGACCAGGTCACCCAGCTCTCGGAGGTCACCGCGGAGGCGAGTCGCTTCGGCATCCCCGTCCTGGCGATGGCCTACGCCCGCGGCCCGGGCGTCGACTCGGCCGACCCCGAGTCGCTCGGTCACGCCGTGCGCCTCGCCGAAGAGGTCGGCGCCGACGTCGTGAAGACGGGTTACAGCGGCGACGCCGACAGCTTCGAACACGTCGTCGAATCGACCCGGCTCCCGGTCGTCATCGCCGGCGGTTCACGGGGCACCGACCGCGAGACCCTCGAGATGGTCCGCGGCGCGATGGACGCTGGCGGTGACGGGATCTCGATGGGGCGGTCGATCTTCCAGCACGAGGATCCCGAGGCGATCGCAACCGCCGTCTCCGGGATCGTCCACGACGACCGCTCCGTCGACGAGGCGCTGACCGAGTCGGGGCTGGCGCTCGAGGTCTGATCGGCTCGAGACCTCGTCGACCGTTCACACGTGTCGAACCCTCTCCGACGCGGACCGGTCCCTTTCTCGGAGTTACTGTCAGAGCGTAGATAATAGCTATCTCCGTGCGGCGCCTCCGTTCGCTCGGAGAGTTCCATGAGCACACCAACCACCGAATCCGAAGTCTACTCGTTACAGCAGGGCTGGCGGACGCTCGCGATCGCGGGCGTCGTCGTCGCCTTGCTGGGATCGCTCGCGATACTCCTCCCGCTCGCGACGGGTATCGCGATCACGTACCTCGTCGGCGCCCTGCTGGTCGGCGGCGGAATCGTCCACGCCGGACACGCATTCACCGCGCGCGGCTGGCGAGGGTCGCTGTGGCAGCTCGCGCTCGCAGCGGTGTCGATCGGTGCCGGGTTGCTGTTGTTCGTCAATCCGGCCCTGGGTCTGCTCAGTCTGACGCTGCTGGTCGTGGCGTACCTGCTCGTTGACGGCATCGCCGAACTCGGCATGAGCCTTCGGATGGCGGGCGAACCGGGACGGGCGTGGATCGCCGTCAGCGGCGCCCTCTCGCTCGTTCTCGCGGGGCTTCTGTGGGCGGGGTTCCCCGCCACCGCAGCGTGGGCGATCGGGCTGCTCGTCGGGATCAGTCTCGTCACGACGGGGCTCTCGATGGTCGCGGTCGCCTACGGCGGCCGCCGGCTCGAGGGCGACGTGGCACCGACGACGACCGAACCCCCCGGCGCCTGGGACGCCGCCCCCCTTTTCCCCCGGTCCCCCTCCGCCCCGCCCCCCGGCGCGGCGCCCTCGCGCGGGTTCCC
>NZ_JAAVUO010000064.1:0-12580 GCF_012163165.1 Natronococcus sp. JC468 | reverse complement strand
TGGAAGCAGGAAGCCCTACCCTCAAGGAGCGAACGGCGTCAGCCGTGAGCGAGTAGGGTGGGGTAGTTCACTCGGCCGGTTGTGCGCCTGGAGCGGTTGGCATACCCGGCACACTCGAGAGGGAAAGATCGACGCGGCGGAGTAGCTGTGCGTTGATTGCGACGATAACCGTACTGAGTGACATCAGGAGCGCTCCGACTGCTGGCGATAGTAAGATCCCGATCGGCGCGAGAACACCCGCCGCGAGCGGGATTGCGAAGACGTTGTACCCGGCAGCCCAGACGATGTTTTCCTGCATCTTCCGGTAACTCGCCTTGCTCAGCTTTACGAGACGAGCAACGTCCATCGGGTTGTTCTGCACGAGGATGACGTCTGCAGACTGCACGGCGACGTCCGTCCCACTTCCAATAGCGATCCCGACGTTGGCTCGAGTCAGCGCGGGCGCGTCGTTGACGCCGTCGCCGACCATCGCCACGAACTTCCCTTGGTTCTGTAGCTCTTGGACCGTCTCGTCTTTGTCTTCGGGCAGTACCTCCGCGAACACCGTATCGATTCCCAGTTCATTGGCCACTGCATCGGCCACATCCCTCGAGTCGCCGGTCAGCATCGCCACTTCGATATCGAGTTCGTGGAGCGCTTCGACGACTCGGTAGCTCTCGTCTCGGATCACGTCCGCCATAGCGAAGGCAGCGATCGGCTCCTCATTTCGAACGACGTACACGACAGTCTGTCCGTTTTCGCCGGCCTCATCAGCGAACCGCTGCAGATCCGACCGGACATCGATATCAAGGTGAGTCAGGAGGTTTGGACCGCCGACATAAACCTCGTCACCCGTAATCCGCGCGCGAACGCCCCGACCTTTCATTGCTTCGAAGTCCTCCGACTCGGGAACGCTAACACCGCGTTCAGCGGCCGCTTCGCGGATAGCGCGGGCAATCATGTGTTCCGAGTCACCCTCGACTGCAGCCGCCAGCGCCAGCGCCTCCTCCTCGTCGATACCGCCCGCGGTCTCTGTACCGACGACGCCGTGTTCGCCCTCGGTGAGCGTTCCCGTCTTGTCGAAGATGATCGCGTCCAGGTTTCGCGCTTCTTCCATTGCGATGCGGTCCCGCACCAACATCCCGTTTCGGGCCGCCAGCGAGGTGTTGATCGCAACTACGAGCGGGATGGCGAGGCCGAGCGCGTGTGGACACGCGATCACGAGGACGGTGACGACTCGCTCGATGACCGCCGCGTCGAACGACACGGCGACCGTCCACCCGACGGCAGTCACGGCCGCTGCCGCGACGGCAACGTAGAATAACCAGCCGGCAGCTCGGTCAGCGAGCACTTGAGTCTGTGACTTGCTCCCTTGTACTTCTTCGACGAGACGCATGATTCCCGCAAGAGTCGTCTCCTCGCCCGTGGCTTCGATGTGAACACGGAGACTCCCGTCACCGTTGATGGTCCCGCCGATCACCTCGTCGCCCGGCTCTTTCGAAACTGGCATCGACTCGCCGGTGATCATGGACTCGTTCACGTCCGAATCACCCATCTCAACGACGCCGTCTGCAGGGACGCTGGCACCGGGACGGACGAGGACGAGATCTCCTTCGGAAAGGTCGCTCACCGGGACCTCTTCGGTTTCTTCGGCAGCGGCGACTTCCGAATGGCCAGCCGAACCACGTTCGGCGCTGTCACCGTCATCGGTAATTCTTTCGGCGGTGTCGGGCATGAGCTGTGCCAGCTCGTCGAGCGCGCTCTGTGCCCGCCGAACCGATCGCATTTCGATCCAGTGGCCCAACAGCATAATGTCGATCAGGGTGACGAGTTCCCAGAAGAACGCCGATTGAGTCGGCAGGACGACGCTTGCCAGGCTATAGACGAACGCGACCGAGATCGCCATCGAGATGAGTGTCATCATCCCCGGCGATCGATCACGCAGTTCGGGGACGGCCATTCGGAGGAACGGAACACCACCGTACCCGAAGACGATTACCGCGAAAACCGGGTTGATCCACTCGCTTCCGGGAAACGCTGGAACGGAAAACCCCAGCCACTCCTGGAGCATCTCGCTGTAGAGGAGAACCGGAATCGAGAGCAGCGTCGAGATGAAAAACCGACGGCGGAACATCGCTTCGTGGCCCTCGTGCATTCCACCGTGATCGTGACCACCGCCCTCGTGGTCCATTCGGTGGTCGTGCTCGTCTTCGATCGTTCGTTCGGCCTCGTCAGCGCCCATAGCCTCCTCCTCGATCAGCGACTGTTCCACCTGAGGGTCCGGTTTTCCTCCGGTGTTATCTGGCTCGCTATCGACAGTGGACCGGTGGTCGTGGTTAGGACGGTCTCCAGGCGGATTTTCGTCGTCCGTTGATCGGTTGTGATCGTGGTTATCCATGAGCGTTTAAATACTGAAACATCGGCCAAGGTGATCCATGTGTTGGTGAACCATCACAATCGCTTACATAGTACTGCTAAATTGTGCATATTACTCGGTAGCCATCTGCAAAGGTTGGGTCTGCCCAACGAGAGTCGCAACGTATGCGTTGTAGCTCCCGAAACTCGCTACGATGGTCCCCCAGACAACGTTGTGCCACAGTTCGGGACCCACGAAACCGAATATGAATGGCTCGACGACGAGCCAGGTACCGAGGATTGTAACGAGGCCAGCCCCGTTCCTGCTCAACGGTCGTCGTCTAACGGATCTGCTGTAGTTGTAGCCGGCGACGAAAACGACTACGAGTCCAACGAGTACATCGTTCCAGCGGCGGACTCCTGTCGCTCCGAAAACGAACGGAACCGCGATCAGCCATCCTCCGAGTACAACGTTGCCACCAGCTGTGACCCTCGTTATCATCCCCATCGTCCAGTATTCGTGTGATTCCGCCCGAAAGATGGTCAGTTGTGAAGCCACGAACCGCGGTAGTCAGGACCGTTACGCCGAAGCCATGTTCCGGCAACTCTCGGCGCACTCGCGCAGCACGTCAGCACACACCTGACAGTGTTCGTGATCGAACTGCTCACACTCGTCGGCGCACTCTTCACAGGCGTCTGCGCACGTCTCCGCGAGGTCAGCGTGATACCCGGAATTCCGGGCCATAAAGCGAGCGTGTAGTGCCGTGATATCGGCGACGTCCCGACAGAGGCGGATACAGCGCGCCATCTCCTCGCCGTGGTCGAGACACTCGTCGGCACACCACTCGCAGGCCTGTGCTGCTTCGAAGCAATTGTCCGTACACTCCGCCATTTCGTCGTCCATGTGGTCAATCTGGGTTAGCGCCATCGCATATCACCGGTCGGCGCGACCCGACTTTATTATCGACTACCCAAGCCGAGAGAATAATTAGTGAGGCAGCGGTAACATCGGTCAGCCGAATCGGGATAACTAATGAGATGGGATGTAATATAGTGTTTTATGACTGAAACAGTACTGAAATTCCACTATCTCTCCGTTCAAACAGCGTAGATCACAGTATTCGGTGGTTCTGAGTTTGCTTTCGGCTGCAGGCAGCGGAGTTGAAGACGCACCCTATCATACGCTCCGATATGATTGATGCGTCGCTGCAAACGGCGAGCATCCTGTTCGCCATCATCGGCGGAACAGCAGCCGGCGTACTGTCTCTCCTTCTCTGGGGTATCCTCCGTGAATCGCCGTTCGGGACGGTAATCACACTACTCACACTGACGCTTGCTGGAGTGATCGTCTATCACGTCTTCTTGATCATCGCCGGCGGCGAATCGGTCTTTCTCGATACGCTCCGGAGTGCGATGCACACCATTGTCGCAATTTTCCTGTTGCTAGTGATCGCCACCCACGAGCGAATTCAACAGAGTATCTCAGGGAGTTGATGATCCGTGGTTGAATTCTCACCGTTTACCGTATACAATCTCACAGTAGGCGCTGTCACGGGGATCGGATTATTGTACTTCCTCTTTTTCAGACCGACTGTCGTTGACTACCACCGCTATTTGCTGTTGACGATCTCCGGAATACTGTTGTTTCTCATCGGTGGTCCGCTGGCGGAACTGCTGTTCCCGCCGGTAGTACATTGGGTACACGGTATCGCATCGGTGCTCGTCGTAATCGGTCTATATAGTCCAGTGAAAAACGATTTGCGTCAGGAAGCCTGGGCCGATCTTTTGCTCCAAGATCCCACACAGGTTCGTCAGGTAGACGAGTGGATGCTTCCCGTTGATGACGCGATCCTCGGTCTCTTCCACTCGAAGGATCTCGTTCTGACACCGGCCATCATCGCGTACAACATCGACTACAGTCGAGAGGAGGTGAACCGTCGGTTAGTCGAATTGGAGTCTCGTGGTTTCGTTACGAAAGCCGAACGCGGGAAGTATCGTATCACGAGCCTCGGAAAACAGTACATAGAAGGAACGGTTCCGTGCGAAGGGCTTGGTTGTCTACGCTCTCTCTGGAGCCACCGTACCAATTAGCATACTCCCCAATCTCGAATACGGCCTCGTTAGGTCGCACCTCTTTATCACGGAAAACAAACGGTTGTTTATCATGGTCTCTCGTGACGGCCGAAGACAAGAGACTCTTAAACGCCACTCTAGGCGCTTCTCGAACGCACTAACGGCTGGATGAGATTCCGGAACTTGAGGCACTCGAAATGCTGAACGAACTCACCAGTGAGAGCGAACTCAGCGAGCGAGACGTTCAGGAACTCGCCGAGAGAAGCAACGAACGTGGACGAAAGCGCGTCGAAGAAGAATCGGAGTAGACGCGACGAACGAAGCTGGCAACCGCCGCGAACGGCCGATCCTCTCCTCGAGACGTTCCGATCAACCCGGTGAGGCGAGCCGTCCGTACACCCCCGCGTCGTCCGCATCCGTTCGGATCGCTGGTCGGGGGTCGCTCGAGCACGCCACCGTCCCCTGAACTCACTCACCGTCGATTGCGGACCTCGAATCCGTAATCGATCGGCCACGGTACTTTCGATTCCAAAGCCGTTCCGGAGGTATATTCCGACTCGAGACGTACGACCGCCCATGCGAGACCTCGACGAAACGGACATGGCGATCCTACGGCTGCTCGGCGAGGACGCCAGGCGACCGTTCAGCGACATCGCCGAGGAGGTCGGGCTCTCCGGTCCGGCCGTCTCGGACCGCGTGCAGCGGCTTCGGGAGGCGGGCGTCATCAAGCGATTCACCGTCGACGTCGACCGCTCGCAGCTCCGGGCCGGCGTTCCGGTGTTCGTCCAGGTGTCGGGCGTGACCGGGGCCGTCGACGAACTCGAGGCGCGGATCGGCGACGCCGACGCGGTCGAGCACGTGTTCGTCACCGCGGACGGCGAGCTCTGGTTCTACGCGCGGGCGCAACTCCGGAACGTCCGCCGGTGGCTCGACAGGCTGGTCGGCGACGTCGACGGCGTCGAGTACGCGGTGACGCTGATCGACGACGTCGAGTGGCGCCCCTCGCTCGACGGCGCCGAGTTCGCGCTCACCTGCGCCGAGTGTGGCAACACCGTCGACAGCGAGGGGGAGTCGGCGACCGTCGACGGCGACCTGTACCACTTCTGTTGCCCGTCCTGTCGGAGCCGGTTCGAGGAGCGCTACGACCGCCTCGAGGAGGGGACGTGAACCGCTTCGGTTTCGAAAGTGACCACCCGGGTCGGCTTTGGATCGCTATCGAAAACGGAGGTAAACGTCGATCCCCTACGGGTACACAATGAGTCAGCGAACTACCCGCCTCGAGATCCGAGGGATGAGCTGTGCGAACTGCTCGCAGTCGGTGACTGAGGCCGTGGAAGCCCTCGACGGCGTCTCGGAGGCCGACGTCAACTTCGCCACCGACGAGGGTTCGGTCGAGTACGACCCGAGCGAGGTGTCGCTCGCGGAGATCTACGGGGCGATCGACGACGCGGGCTACCGCGCCGAATCCGCCACCGTCTCGGTCGGAATCGCCGACATGACGTGTGCGAACTGCGCCGACACCAACGAGGAGGCGCTCGAGTTGGTGCCAGGGGTCATCGACGCGGAGGTCAACTACGCGACCGACGAGGCCCAAGTCGAGTACAACCCGGCCGACGTCTCCCGGTCGGCGTTCTACGACGCGGTCGAGGAGGCCGGCTACACGCCGATCCGCGACGACGGGGCCGCGGAGTCGGACCGCGAACGGCGCGACGCCGCCCGTCGAGAGGAAATCGACAAACAGCTCCGGCTGACGCTGTTCGGGGCGGTCCTGTCGGCACCGTTCCTGTTCTTCCTGGCCGACCGATTCCTTCTGGGGGGGACCGTCTTCCCCGACGCGGTCTTCGGCCTCGAGTTCGAGTGGATCGGCTTCCTGCTCGCGACGCCGGTTCAGCTCGTCCTCGGACGGCCGTTTTACGAGAACTCCTACAAGGCGCTCGTGAAGAACGGCCGGGCGAACATGGACGTCCTCATCGCGCTGGGGTCGTCGACGGCGTATCTCTACAGCGTCGCCGTCCTGCTCGGGCTGATCGCCGGGGAGACCTACTTCGACACCGCGGCGCTGATCCTCGTGTTCATCACGCTCGGGAACTACCTCGAGGCCCGCTCGAAGGGCCAGGCCGGCGACGCCTTGCGAACGCTCCTCGAGATGGAGGCCGAGACGGCCACGATCGTCGAGGACGACGGCACCGAACGGGAGGTTCCCCTCGAGGACGTCGAGGTCGGCGACCGGATGAAGGTCCGACCCGGCGAGAAGGTCCCGACCGACGGGGTCGTCATCGACGGGCAATCGGCGGTCGACGAGTCGATGGTAACCGGCGAGTCCGTTCCCGTCGAGAAGGAGGCGGGCGACGAGGTCGTCGGTTCGACGATCAACGAGAACGGCGTGTTGGTCGTGGAGGCGACGAAGGTCGGCGAGGACACGGCGCTCCAGGGGATCGTCCGGACGGTCAAGGAGGCCCAGTCCCGCCAGCCGGAGATCCAGAACCTCGCCGACCGTATCTCGGCGTACTTCGTTCCCGCCGTCATCGCCAACGCCCTGTTCTGGGGGACCGTCTGGTTCCTGTTCCCCGAGGCGCTGGCCGGCTTCGTCGACTGGCTCCCGCTGTGGGGCCAGGTCGCCGGTGGCCCGGCTCCGGCGGGCGGAAGCGTCTCGGTCTTCGAGTTCGCGGTCGTCGTCTTCGCCTCGGCGGTGCTGATCGCCTGTCCCTGTGCACTTGGGCTGGCGACGCCCGCGGCGACGATGGTCGGGACCGCCATCGGCGCGCAAAACGGCGTCCTCTTCAAGGGCGGCGACGTCCTCGAGCGCGCGAAAGACGTCGACACCGTCGTCTTCGACAAGACGGGGACGCTCACCGAGGGCGAGATGGAGCTGACCGACGTCGTCGCCGTCGACGGCGAGCGACCGGTGGCCGACGGCGGAACGGCGGCGGCCGAGAGCGCCGCTCCCGGCAGCGACCGACTCGACGAGAACGACGTGCTCCGGCTCGCCGCGTCGGCCGAGCGCGGCAGCGAACACCCGCTCGCCCGGGCGATCGTCGAGGGCGCCGAGGAGCGCGGCCTCGACCTCGTCGACCCGGACGGGTTCGAGAACGTGCCGGGCCACGGTGTCCGCGCCACTGTCGACGGCGACGAGGTGCTCGTCGGGAACCGCAAACTGCTGCGGGACGAGGGGATCAATCCCTCGCCCGCCGTGGAGACGATGGAACGACTCGAGAACGAGGGCAAGACGGCGATGCTCGTCGCCCGCCGGCCGGCCGGGGCGGACGGGGGCGAGCTCGTGGGCGTGGTCGCCGACGCCGACACCGTCAAGGACGGCGCCGCGGAGGCGGTCGGCGCGCTCCGCGAGCGCGGCATCGACGTGATGATGATCACCGGTGACAACGAGCGAACCGCTCGCGCCGTCGCTGAACGGGTCGGGATCGACCCCGAAAACGTTCGCGCCGAGGTCCTCCCCGAGGACAAGTCCGACGCGGTCGAGGCGATCCAGGCGGAGGGCCGGCAGGCGATGATGGTCGGCGACGGCGTCAACGACGCGCCCGCGCTCGCGGTCGCCCATGTCGGAACCGCGATCGGGAGCGGAACCGACGTCGCCATCGAGGCCGCCGACGTGACCCTGATGCGGGACGATCCGATCGACGTCGTGAAGGCGATCCGCATCTCCGACGCGACCCTCCGGAAGATCAAGCAGAACCTCGTGTGGGCACTCGGATACAACACGACGCTCATCCCGCTGGCGTCGCTCGGACTACTCCAGCCGGTGCTGGCCGCCGCGGCGATGGCGTTCTCGAGCGTCTCCGTGCTGTCGAACAGCCTGCTGTTCCGTCGGTACGAACCCGATCACGACTACGAACTGCTCGGGTTCCTGCGCTGAGCCGTCGCACCGACGGCGACGCGACTCGAGTCGCCGCCTCCAGATCGCCCTACATGTAACTCCCTTGACTATCAGGTTGCGGGGACTCGCGTCACGTTCCGTTTAGAAAAAACACTAATAACTCGGCTGAAAAACGGTACCTAATGAGTCCCCAGCCGACGTTGCGACAGTCGATGGTGACAGAACAGTGACAGATACATCGCCGCTTACCCGAATTCGGTCGGTGCTCTCGCGGAACCGACTCAGAATCGCGTTCGTCGCCGTACTACTTCTCTCCGCCGGCGCGCTCGTCGCCGCGGCCTCGAGCGACGAACTCTCCACGGCCTCCGAGGAGGAGATGCCGGTCGCCCCGGAGACGGAGAACCACACCGTGATCACCGAGTCCGGACGCGCGGGGACGATCACCGTCTACGGCCCCGACGGCGAGGTCGAGTACTACAACAACTCGCGAACGAAGTACTTCGACGCCGATCCCGTCGAGGGCGATCCGACGACGGTCGAGTACACCGCGACGGACACGATCCACTCCGAGGGGCCGACCTGTAACGCCCCGCCGTGTGCGAGAAACGTCCTCGAGCGGGTCGATCTGGAGACCGGCGAGGTCGAGGTGCTCTACGAGCGCTACGACCACAAGGAGACGGCCGGCGAGTGGCACGACTCGACGCGGCTCAACGAAACCCACGTCGCGATCGCCGACATCGTCGCCGATCAGGTGTTCGTCGTGAACACCGAGACGGAGGTCGTCGAGTGGCTCTGGGACGCCCAGAGCGATTTCCCGCTCGACGGCGGCGGCCCGTACCCCGGAGACTGGGCCCACATCAACGACGTCTCGTACATCGAGGCCGAGGACGATCCCAACGACGGCCGGATCATGGTCAGTCTGCGCAACCAGGATCAGGTCGTCTTCATCGATCAGGACGAAGGGCTGGTCGACGAGTGGACTCTCGGGAGCGAGAACGACTACGACGTCCAGTACGAACAGCACAATCCCGACTACATCCCCGAGTCCCAGGGCGGTCCGGCCGTCGTCGTCGCCGACTCCGAGAACGGCCGCGTCCAGGAGTTCCAGCGCGAGGGCGGCGCGGACGGCGAGTGGAACCGTAGCTGGCAGTGGGAAGACGACCAGATACAGTGGCCCCGCGACGCCGATCGGCTTCCCAACGGGAACACGTTGATCGCCGACTCACACGGCAACCGCGTGATGGAGGTCGACGCCTCAGGCGATATCGTCTGGGAGGTCGGCTCGACCCTACCCTACGAGGCCGAGCGCCTCGAGACCGGAGAGGAGAGCGAGGGCGGCCAGAGCGCGGCCGAACTCGGCCTCGAGTCCCGGACCGAGGACGACGAAGGCGGAGGCGCCGGCGGCGGGTTCGAGTTCGATCCGCTCGATTCCCTGGGCGGGTTCATCGAGAACGTCCTTCCCCACCGGATCTACAACGGGCTCCTCTTCGCGAGTCCGATCTGGATGGGATCGGCCGAGTTCGCCGCCGTCGGCGTCGCCCTGCTGACCGGGCTGACGTGGGTCGGCCTCGAGATCAGGTGGCGGCTCCACGACGCCGGCGTCAGGTTCCGGTCGCCGGTCCACTGGCGGAACGGGTAACGGGGGTCAGAAGACCAGGAGGTGGCCCCCGAGGAGGTACAGGCCAGCGAGGATCGACTGGAAGGAGAGCGAACCCAGCGCCGAGAGGGTGAGAAACGTTCCATCGTCCATCTCCGAGAGGCCCGCCGGAACGGTGCACAGCCCGCGGACGAACAGCATCGTGTTGCTCCCGGCGACGGCGATCCCGCCCCAGCGGTCGAACCACCCGTCGAGGCGCTCGAGTCGCGACTCGGTCAGCGGGAACCACCGCTTTTGAACGACGTACTCCCGGCCGGCCCGACGGACGAGCCGGAACAGCAGGAACTGGCCGACCGTCGTCCCGACGACCGCGACGGCGACGATGACGACGACGTCGGCGATCGAGGCGCCGATCAGCGCCATCGCGCTCGGTACGACGAGCTCACTCGGCATGAACCGCAACAGCATGGCTCCCTCGAGGATACAGATTCCGAACAACACCGCGAACGCGAGTTCCGATGCGAACAGCGACTCGAGCCAGGACGGCACCGACTCGAGTTGCAGTAGCTTCATCGACGGGAGATAGCGCCTCTCGAACGTAAGCGTTGGTGGTTCGTCGATCGCGGATCGGGACGGTCCGAAGCCGGATACCGGCGCCGTCCGAGGGGGAACTCGACGGACGGCGCAGCTCTCGGTTCTCGCCGCGGCGCTCGCGACCTACCGGTCGATATCGGTCCGACCCCTACGTCGGCACCTCGAGCGACGCGGCGAACGCGACGGTTACGGCCAGCGACGCGAGCAGTGTTGTCGACCCGATCAGGAACAGCCGCCGGTTGATCCGCGGGTTCTTGGACTCGAACCAGTCGAGCGTGACGTGGACTTCCGACAGCGGCGCGAGCGGGCTGATCCCCATCGGCGTCACGATATCACCCGCGAGATGGGCGAGAACGCTGGCGGTACCGACGACGAAGCCGAACGGGAGCGCGCCCGGCGTCGCGGGAAGGACCAGCGCGGTCCCGGCGCCGGCGAGCAGGCCGACGAGAACGGCGAACCAGAGGGTGTGTGTCGGCCCGCGGTGGCGAAGCCGCGAAATCGATTCGTCGATGTCCGGCAGGTTCGCCAGCCCGAGGGCGAGCCCCGCGCCGAGCACTGCCCCCTCCGGCGACCAGTAGTGACTCGCCAGCGGCAGGAACGGAGCGTAAAGCAAGGCGTTGAGTCCGACGTGACCTCCCCGGTACATGACGGCTAGATACCGACGGTCCGGGACGAGCAGTGATTAACCGCTCGGTTCGGTCGACGACGGCCGATCACTCGATCGCGCGGACGCCGAACGCCGAGGCCGAGATCCCTCCGATCAGGACCGGCATCCAGTAGATCGCGCCCCGGAAGATGATCACGGCGGCGGTGATCGCCGATGCCGGGAACCCGGTCGTGGGAACGAGCAGCGTCACGAACGCGGCCTCGATTCCGCCGAGTCCGCCCGGAAGCGGCGCCGCGCCCGCGAGATTGGCGAGCGGGATCACGAACAACAGCACGTACGGCGGAGCGCTGTAGCCGATAGCGGCGAAGGCCGCGGTGAGCGCGGCCACCTGGAAGAGCCAGCCGGTAAGCGAGAGCCCGACCACTATCGTCAGGCGGTACCGATCGGTCGCGACGCGCTCGATGTTCTCGAAGAATCGCTCCAGCCGGCCAGCGATATTCGCCTCGAGCGTTTCGGGATCGAACTGTACGAATCCGAAGCGCCCGATTCGAGAGGCCAGCACGGCGGGAAGACGCTCGGCGATGGTGTTTCGATACCGCCAGGCGAGCGCCATCCCGAGGACGATGGCCGCGATCAGCGCGACCGCGGAGCCGACAGCCGTCTCGAGCCGATCGCCGATGGCGGCAGTCGTCGCGTAGTACCCGACCCCGGCGAGGATCAGTGAGATCGACGGAACGACGTTGAGCACGTCGACGCTCGCGATGCCGGCGAGTCCGGTCTCGTAGCGCGCGTCGGAGACTTTCGAGATGAGCAGGGCGGCGACGGGTTCGCCCCCCGCCTGACCGAACGGGGTGACGTTGTTGGCGAAGACGGCGCCGGCGTAGACGAAAAACGCCTTCCGGGCCGAAATGTCGACGTCGAGTGCGGTGAGCACGCTTCTGAGCATCAACCCCCAGGCCGCCAGCCAGCACAGCGCGAGGACGAATGTGGCGGCGACCAGCGAGGGTGCGGCCGAGCGCAGCGCATCGATGACGTCACGCGCCCCGACGGCGAAAAACAGTACGGCGAAGACGGCGACCGTTCCGAAGGCACCGACGAGGAGGGCGCGCTTGTTTCGCTCGTCCATAGCGGACCTGGAGCGGCAGTTACCTTGAAACGTCTGATTGTCACCGACGCCGATCGGACGCGATCGTCCTCGAAGAGATCCCGACGGCAGCGACGAATCGCCGTTTCGATCGTAGACCACGTTTCGCTCCGTCGGGCGGTCAGTCGCCGAACTCCCGGGGCTCGCCGCCGAAGCCCCACTCGTCGTCGCTCGCCGTCGGTACCTCCGCCGATGACCGCGCGCCCCGGTAGAGCGACTCGAGGTGTGACAGCGTGCGCTCGACGTCGTAGCGTTCGACCGCTGCTCTCGTCTCCCGCGAGCCTGCCAGACACGACTCGATCGCTTCGCTCATCCCCTCGAGGTCGCAGTAGGCGAAGCGCTCGCCGTTGTCGGGGCCGATCGTGCGGTCGAACGGGGCCGCGTCGGTCGCCGCCACCG
>NZ_JAAVUO010000063.1:0-12623 GCF_012163165.1 Natronococcus sp. JC468 | reverse complement strand
TCGGCGCGTCGCTCTTCACACTCATCGATTGCTTCGCCCTCTCTCGTTTCCGTAGCTTTGCGTAAGAGCGATCAATACGATGTCCGACCCACCGAAATACATCCTCGAGGGCCTCGAAAAGCAGTCACCAGAGACGCTGCGAGAGATCGCGCAGATTGCTGCCGAGATGGCGGACAACAAAGAGCGCCAGCTCGTGACAGAACTCGAGGAGAAGGAGATTGACGATCGGCCAAAGGATCTCGATCGCGACGACGCACCATCCAACGCGACGTTGACCACGAAGGAGATCAACGGGAATCGGTACTACTACTGGCAGTGGCGAGAGGGCGAGAAAATCAAATCAGAATATATCCGGCCGGTTGATCCGAAGCGATGACGACAAGAATACCGTGCTGTAAGTTTCATCTGCCTCTTCCGATCTAGTTTCCAGAAATTGACCGCTCCTATATCGATAGGTCATTACTCAAGTACGGTTATTGAGGGAATTCCTGGACAGCCGCGAACTACATAGAGCTCAACCTTCTCCCGTAGAACCATTGATCTTTATAATCTCTTCACACGACTTTGGTGGCAGATGGCAGACCCACAGGACTCTATTACGATCGAAAACGTAGTCGCCTCTTCCGGGATTGGACAAGAGCTTGCACTCGAGAGTCTCGCAATGGATCTTCCAGGGGCTGACTACGATCCGGAACAGTTTCCGGGTCTTGTCTACCGTACGACAGACCCCAAAGCTGCTGCCCTGATCTTCCGTTCGGGAAAGATCGTCTGTACTGGTGCCAAAAGCATCGAGGGCGTCCACGAGAGTATGGGGATCGTTTTCGAAAAGCTTCGTGATCTCCAAATCGAGGTCGAAGCGGATCCGGAAATCGTCATCCAGAATATTGTCAGTAGTGCGGATCTCGGTCGAAGTCTCAATCTCAATGCGATCGCCATTGGCCTTGGTCTCGAGAGTATCGAGTATGAACCAGAGCAGTTTCCGGGCCTGGTCTATCGACTCGATGAACCTGATGTTGTGACTCTCCTCTTCGGTTCTGGGAAGCTGGTTGTCACTGGTGGGAAGGACGTTGATGACGCGAGACACGCTATCGATGTAATTGTCGAACGTCTCGAGGACCTCGGTCTACTTGAGTAGTATCACCCAAATCATTCAGTGGTCTCGGGCACCCATTTCGAGTCATTTTGATATCGAAGTGAGCCGCTGTTGAGAGTGGATCAATGAAACAGTCAATGGTCTGGTCGCAGATCTCAGATCTCGAGGGTATTTCCATAGTCATACCTGGTACTGTCGATCCTACATTGTTCGGAGGTGGTTGGTTTCTACCCTCCATGAACAACTCTTAAGGAATATATCCATAATGAAACTGATGGAATAAACTGTCTTACCAACTACTGATAATGGATCGCAGAAATGTACTTTTGACGCTCACCGTTAGTACGATTATCACGCCTCTCTCTGACTGTCTCGATTTCGCTGGTCTTCGTCCGGATAGTGATACCGACCAAGACCGAAACGATGCCGAAGAGAATTCGGTCGCCGATAATCACGAAAATGAGCAGCAGGCCGACAAATTGAACGACGATTCCGAGATAGATTCGAACACTGGAGCGGATGATAAGTCCGATGCTAACGATGTGGTGGATGGCGATGAGTCACTGGATCCCGACGGGGTCGAGCGGCGCGACGCAGGTACAGACGTCCTCAAATTTGGCGATCTCCAGATCATCGACTACGAGGAGCAAATTGAGGAGCTCGAATACGGTGACAAGCAAATTAGCTACACGGAAGAGGTCGAGAACGCTGATGACGGAGCGTACGAGTCAGTGATGGTCGAAGTGAGAGTCTACGATGAAGACGGTCACGAGTTGGGTAGTCGCCGTGATCTGACCCCGTCGCTCGCCGGCAATGAGACGTGGCGTTTCGAGATTACACCCCATAGCCGGCCAGAGGAGATCGCCGACCACGACATCGCTGTGATCGCCGAGCAGTAAGCACTTCTCTTACTCTATCCTTGGTTTAGATTCATCACTTCGTCACGAAGTACGAGAAGGTTGTCACGGATCGCTTCGACCCATTCCTCGAGTGTGTCGTGGTTCTCATGCGGGTCGTAGAGGATACTTCGCAGCTGCTCGTTTTCCTCCTCGAGTTTCTCCACACGAGCCTCGAGTTCATCGAACCGGCGCCGCACTTCTCCCTCTCCGATCGGAGTGAGGTCATAGTTCGTTTGGGCTTCCGCGAGCACTTCCTTTCCCCTATCAGTGATTCGATACTTGTACCCTTCCTTGGGGAGCGCTCCTCCTTCCGATCTCTCCCCCTTGTCGATCTTTTCGACCAGACCGGCGTTGATCATCCTTTTAAGATGATCGTTTACGATCTGGTTATATAGCTCATCACTGCTCGAGGTGATTTCGCGGGTGCGAGCTTCCCCTCCTTGGTTGCGAATCGCGTCGAGAGTCATGTATCGCTTTCTCGTCAATTCGCGGGCAACCTCCCATGGCTCCTGGCCGGGATCCATACTTCTGCCTCACCCCGATAGTCAAAAAATTTTGTGACTATTTGATAACAAACCACTGAGACGACAGTACTATAGGCCGGCTACCCCCTCAACGCTAATCTCGAGAACACTACATTGAGCTCCGGGCGAGAGCCTCGAGTGGACTCTCAGTGCAGCGAGAAGTGAGTGGAAGGTGAGCCTGGCTACAGCAGGTGAGAGAGCAAACAAAGCGGTGGGGCGCGACCAGCAAGAAGGGAAGTTCACCGAGCTCAGTGAGAGGAAAGGCCAGCGAGCTCTGGCAGAGTGAATTCCATCTCGAGAACGGGGTGGACTATCAGACTGAGCACTAGCAGCGTGAGCTATCAACAGGCTGGTAGAACGGTAGACTATCACCTCGAGTGGAGGCACGCGATCCTCGGAGATCTACGTCCTCGAGTTAGTGTCTGGGGGTCAGCTCTGCGTAGCCATAGTGGACTATCCACAGAAGCGAACGCGGAGCGAAGCGGAGCGTGAGCGCAGTCGGTAGCCGCGACGCCTCCTAGGGGGGCAGTCGGGAGTGGTGCAATCTCGAGCGAGGCGTCAAGTGGGAGGCCCCGCCACACACCACGAGAAGTAGGAAAACAAATATTGGTCTGAACACAAATATTCCGTGTATGGTAGCACGGTTCTCGAGACGGTCTTTTCTCTCGGTCGCCGGCACGGGCGCGCTCTCGTCGCTTGCGGGCTGTATGGTCCTCGACGGGGGTGCCTCTCTTGGGGACGTTGGTCCGCTGGGCTCTGCGAGCGCGGGCGTCGCCTCGGGAGACTTCGATCGGCAGGTCCCAACGAGCATCGACCCGGCAACGTACGAGGATCGCTTCGCGAACACGGTCGTCCTGACTGACGAGCCCTACAACGCCGACCCCACCGGAGAGGAACCGATCGACGACGCGCTGATGATGGCCTGGGAGGACGACACGCTGATCGTGCTCCCGGAGGGGCAGTACAAGATGAACCAGCAGTTCCGGCGGACGGGATGGCGTAACGTCGGCCTGATCGGCCAGAATGCAGTTATCCGCCACGGGACCGTAGAGACGATCGACGGCCACCAGGTGACGGCCGGCGAGTACCGCGGAAGTACGATGCTGTTCAAGATCGGGACCGCCGGTCACCCCCACCAGGGCGAGCTCGTCTTCGGCGGACTGATCTTCGACTGGACGCCGGAGAATGCCGGGATGCGCGGACTATACGCGATGGTCGGCGACCGGGCGGAGATCCGGAATATCTCGTTTCAGGGCGTCCACGATCTCGGCACCCACGGGAACATGCGCGTTGGGACGGCCGAGGCAGATGCTTTGGCGGTCGTCGACTCCGTTGAGATGCGCGGCGGCGGGATGCACTACGTCGACACGATCAACACGCGTTCAACAGACCGGGCCGATCCCTCGAGCGAGCATGACTTCGGCCAGAGCTGGTCGACAACCGGGCTGGCGGGACATCCCGATGCAGTGGGAACGACGCTCTACCAGAACGTTATCTGCGGCCCCTGGCCCGACAACGGGATGTACGTCCAGGGCGGCGGTCGTCAGATCGTCAAAGACTGCGTCTGCTCGAACTCCGGGACGTCGAACATCCGATTCAACGATACGGGCAACTGGGAGCCCGTTCCCGAGATCGATGGCGACGGCGTGGCCTACGAGCAGTCAACTGTGGAGGGGTGTCAGGTGATTATCGACCGGATGCCCTCCGGCGTCCACTCCGCCCAGCGCTCGATCTGGCATTACGACGGGCCCGGTGCGATCCGCGACTGCGACGTGACGGTCGCCTACGAAGACGACGCTAGCGGCGCGGGCGGGAACTACGCGATCGGGACGCGCTCCGGCGTGACCGAGTCGGTGATCGAGAACTGTCGCATCAATCTCCTCGAGCCCGCGGATGCCTTCTACTCGGGGACGTCGGCCCCGGTAACGCTTCGGGACATGGTGATTCAAACTGAGGGATGGGATGCTGGGTCCGAGCCGACGGACGTGATCGGCGGACACCCGCCGACGCTCGAGAACGTGACGTTGAACGGGGAGTAAGATGCAGGGAGCGTGTCATAGAAGGATCACACATCCCTCTTCGACTACCCGACAGACGGTACGTACAGGAGGTATCCGTACCAAATACCTCAAACGCGCTGTCCTGAGAGAACAATCTCCTTCCACTGAGTGGCTGTAATACCTCAGCTAAAGGATGGTTTGAATTTCCATTTGTAGTTTGAAAAAGACCTATAGTCACTATCCGTCAATTCATATCTATGGGAGTTAATGATGTACATGACGGGTTGAACGTTCGGTATAATCCAGCATCTTGGTTTGTAACCGCTATTGGTGTGGTATTAGGTATTGCTGGACTCACGTACCTCATCACTCACCCAGAACCGTTGATAGTCTTGGGAACTGAACTGGTGCTTATCGGCGGTCCGGTGGCGGCGATTGTGTATGGCGGCTACTGGCTCGCCGCACATCAACTGCCAGATGGTGGTAGATGGAATATTGCGAAATGGTGTCTCGGTGGAACAGGCGTCGCAGCGTTGCTCTTCCTCGGCTATGCCAACGCCGAACAGTTCGGTGGTGGAACCGTAATTGACCCCGCATTGCTCATCATTCTGGGGGCACTGAGCGGGGGAGTCGTGTCGTTGTTTGCAGCAATCTCGAACGAACGTCAGCATCTGAATCTTGATACCGGAGAGAAGAAGCGGTTGGTCGAAGAAGGGGTTGAACCGTTCTCTGACGACGCACAGACGTTTGCCACCCTTGTAGCAGATGCACGGTCATGGGACGTGATTCGTGCAGTCAAGTTGGCAGAGGAGCCGCTCGGTGTTGAAGTAATCGCTACTCAGATCGCGGCGAGAGAAGAAACGGATATTCACGACGTGCATATTGATCTAATTCACCGTCTCCTTCCAAAGCTGGCAGATGAGCGGCTGATCCACTATGAACCAGATGTAGACGTTGTGTGGTCCGGTGAGAGACTTGACGCTGTGGTAACCGCGAGTGAAGAACTCTCGGTAGCAGGGGAACAGCTTACCACTTCCGAACAGTAACAGATGTCAAATTCTTCTGTTCAGTCCGCACGCTCTCTCTACCAGCTGGTTCGTTCAAGGCCAGGGTGAAAACAATCCTGCAGAGATGATTCTATGACACGCTCTATAGGGTTCTAGAGAAGGCGGTCTCTCGAGACACGACACTCGTCCGAACAGTCATGTACTACAAGATTTGTGTGTGTTATAACCATGAACTTCATACTCCGCGCAAACGCGGCGGCGGTCCGGCTGGTAGCGGCCGTGACGCTCTACGCAGCGATCGTACTGTTGTTGGACGGCCACATCGCGGGCCCGATCGTCATCGGCCTGTCGGCGGTCATCCTCTACCTGATGGCGGGGTCGGCCCAGGCGGGCGGCCTCCGAAGGTTCTCCGCAGGAATGATCTATTTCATCCTACTCGTGCTGGGGACTGGTCTGGTTTCCAGTTGAATCGACTTTCGAAAAAAGAGGTCGCTACGTTACGACGAAACGTCGACGATCGTCGTCCCTCCGAAATAGGTCCCTCGCGATCGCGATTGTTCTATGATCTCGCCTTCGAACCGGACTGTCGCTGTCACCTCGAGTACGTCGCCCGCCATACCGAGTCGGACGGGGACGTCGATCTCCTCATCACGCCACTCGCTCTCGAGTTCGGCGATATCTGAGTAGGTCCCATCACTGTCAGACTCGCCGAACGGGAGCTGTACGTCGACGGTGTCGTGGGTAACATCGATATCGCGGACAATATCGGGCCCGCTGCCCTCGTTGGCGACCACGACCTCGA
The DNA here is from genome assembly GCF_012163165.1 of Natronococcus sp. JC468. NCBI lineage: Archaea > Methanobacteriati > Methanobacteriota > Halobacteria > Halobacteriales > Natrialbaceae > Natronococcus > Natronococcus sp. JC468. The sequence continues at coordinate 6,298 of NZ_JAAVUO010000063.1, read as the reverse complement.
GAAAGATCTCGAAGTTGCGCTCAACAGTGCGGAGATTGACGATCTCCGTATCGGGTTCGAGAGTCAGTTCGTGCTGGTGATCGGTATCGCCCTCGCGGGCCGTCATTGTATACTCGCCGGGCTGGTACAGCCAGTCGACGCCGTCCCAGCCCATCTCGACTAGCGGGAACGAGACCTTTGTCTGGCCTGGTGAGACTGACGTCTCGTTGACGACCTCGCCACCAGTCGTGAGCGTCACGTCGGAGATATCGGTATCGTCGGCGAGGACGATCTCGAGGGCGCCCTCGTTGGTGTCGACTGATTCGAACACGTCGTTCCCGGAATCGATCCCTGCGGTACAGCCGGCGAGACCGGTCGCCACCAACGTGGCTCCGCCCGCGACGAGCTCTCGACGGCCGAGCCGATGGCTACTCATAGCACTAATCTTTCCGCATCTGTTCTTTGAGATCGCGAACGGCGAATAGGAGCATCCCTTTCCAGGTCAGTCCGTTTCGCTTGCGGACCGCATTCAGTTTCGAGTGTTGGCCAGCATCAGGATCGAGACCGTCCGGAGCCTCGAGATTACGGTAGGCGTGAACCAACAGTCCGCGCCAGGTTAATCCTTGGTCGCTCTTTACGCGAGTGAACTCGTCGTACTGATCGGCCGGTACCTCGAGTGAGACATAGCTGGTATCGTCGCCGTCAGGGATCTCGATATTGATCGATTTCCGCTCTGTTGAGTCAGAGTTATCCGCCATCGAGACCCCCTACAATAGTTCGGCCAGCCGTAGCCGGTGGGTGGCTGCCTTTCAACCCAACCTGATATCGTTGTAATCGCATAATTGCCTTAGGTTGATTGACAATCCCTTATAGTCATTTTTCACCCTATACTGATATTTCCCGGTGGATTTATGATTAATCAAATAGATATGTTTCTACAAGCCCCGATAAAACTGTGTTCAAACACATGGAAGACGTGGTACGGGGTGCAACCTACTCAAACAATGACCGACGATTCATCGACCGATCGAACGATACTGCAGACGGCGCTGCTGGCGGTCCTCCGCGAGGCCGATACAGTTCGCGAGGATCTCGAGCGGCTGCGGAGCGACGAGATGGATAGTACGCAAGCACAGAACGACGGCTGGTTCGGCACCCTCGAGCGGTTCGTTACACCCGCGCGGGGGCTAGTCCTCGCGGCGATTACGACGCTGCTGTTCAGCCAGTCGGTACTGGCTCAGGAGGGTGGCGGTAGCGGGACGAACATCTGTAACGAAGGGTTCGGCCTGCTGATTTTCGACGTCCAGATGATGGCATGGCAGGTCATCATCGGCGCGCTGTTCGCGGTCTTCCTGCTGGGGATCGTCCTCCGGGCGGTTCCGCTGTTCACGGGTGCAACGGCGATGGGGTCGCTGATGATGATCGGCCCGATCGTCGGTGTGCTGGCGTTCCTGTTCTTCGTCCAGTTCATCGACATCGCGCTCGGTTACGCTGGCGGCCCCGGCATCGGTGAGGGCTGCTCGCCGTTCGTCTAACTCCCTTCTTCCCCTACTATCATGAACTCCCGACGAACCATCCTCGCAGTGATGCTCGTGGTGCTTGGCACGCTCGCGCCGGGCCTGGGAGCTGCCACCACGGGTCCCGGTCCTGCTGACGGCGCGGCCCTCCAACCGCAGTTCGAACCCGACGATAACGCCAGCGACGGCGAATCGGTCTGGCAGCCCGACTCCGGTTCTGACTCGGACTCAAGCGACGACTCTGGTAGTGGCGACGACTCTGACTCTGTCAGGGATGGTTCGGGGTCGAGTTCTGGCGATCCGGGCTCCGGGCTGGTCGATCTCCCATCGAGTGATGCTGACTCTGACTCCGGATCTGACGCGAGCGCGGACGCGAACACAAGTGCTGGAGACGGAACCGACAGCGACGGGATGAGCTTCCAGCCCTCCGTCGTGGACGAAGTCGACGGCGTCACGCAGGAGGACCTCGATAACGGCTCCATCACGCAGGACGAGTACGAGGCACTGGTCACCGCTCAGGAAGAACAGAACGGCTCTGCCCGATCGCCGCTCGGGGGTGCCCGGGACGTCGTCGAGACGGCAAGCGACCCGGCCGAAGCTGCCAAGACGGTCTGGGAGCGTCTGACCCAGATGTTCGCCGCGGGGATGAACACGCTCGTCGATCAGGTCTTTAACGAGGCGCTCGGCACGCCGACGATCAATAACGACGGCGCCTTCGGCATCTTCGGGACGCCCGAGGCACTCGAGACGGGCGAGGAGACGCCGGCTAATCAGGAGGCGACGGTCTACGACGCTGTCGCGTCCCAGAACTACGTCACGATCCACGAAGAGATCTACATGGGCCTGATTATGCCGATGGCGATCTCGATCATGTTTCTGCTGGCGCTGCTGATGCTCGCGGCGCCCATAACGGCGCTCATCACTCGTCAACAAGTCGGGTCGATGCTCGCCTCGGGTGTCTTCGTTATCCTGATTATCGTCGTCTCGTGGGAGTACGCCGCACTCATGCACGCGCTTAGTGATGCGGCAGTTCAGTACGTCCTTCCGGAGACCGACCAGATCCTTAATCAGGAGGCGACGACGTTCGGTGGCGGTGTCGCGGTCGCGATCGGGATCTACTTCGGGGGCTGGAGCGCGGCCGTTATGCTCGTGGCGATCCACACGGCGCGTCACCTGCTCCTGTTCGTCTATCCGGCGGTACTCCCGCTGTTCCTCTTGATGGCGTACTGGGGCGGCCACCGTCGCGTGAAGCAGATCGGGTCGTTCTTCGTCTGGCAGTGGTACGGCCTGCTGGTGATGAACCTCCCGACGGCGATCCTCCTGCGGTTCGCGGAGGCCGTCGGCTGGCAACTGTTTCCCGAGGGCGCCGCGTTCGAGATACTCAATCTGGGGTCGACGATCGGCATCTTCTTGCTGGCGGTCGCAATCCCGCTGGCCGTCTCGGGGTCGTTCTTCCTCGTGGGGCTCTCGATGCGCGGGGCGACCGCTGGGGCCGCGACGGCCGCCGCTTCTCGGTTCACGCCGACGCCGCGGACGGCGGCGACTCACGGCGGGGCAGCAGCTCGGAGTGCGGCCGACCGCCTCAAACGTGGCGGACGGACGGCCGCCTCTCGAGCCCATACGAAGTATCGGGAGTCGCGCTTCCCGAGCGTCACGCAGGAGAAGTACGCGACCGACGGCGGGACGCGAACCGACGGCGGTTCCCCGTCACGGTCGGGGACGACGACCCAGTCCTTGGGTGTCTCACCCGACCAGCGCAAACGTGTGGCCGAACAGAAACAGCGCCAGCGGAACCTCGAGAGTCAGCGCGAACGCGCCCAACAGGAGCGCGACAGCTACCGGAAGTGACCGAAATCCATGACAGACACTACTCAGAACGGCGGCACCGACCACAAAGTAATCCATACCGGCAGTAGCGCCCAGGTCGTCCTCGGCGTGAGCAAACTGGAGCTGCTGGGCGCTGTCTTCCCAGCAGGCGTTATCTGGTTCATCGGCGGCCAGATGGTCCCCGGTACGCTCGGTTCGCTGATGTACATCCCAGCGATCGTGTGGCTGCTCGCGGGGATCGGCTTTATCGCAGCCAAGCCGCCGTGGATGGGCGCCCGGCAGTACACTGAGACGGTCTTTCGCCGGATCGGCAGTCAGTCAACGATGCTCTTCGAGAGAAACCCAGACAGTAGTGGTATCGACCATCCGACGAACGACTCGTTCCGTGCGCGGGCAGCCCGTCTCGCTCTCGCGCCCCTTCGGTGGACGAACACGCTGTTCTCGGTCGGCCTCGAGAGCCGATCCGAGACACCGGACGAAAAGAGCGACGGGCCGACCCGGACGCAGGACTTCGTCCAGTTCAGGCACGCCTATTCGGGAACGCCGGCCGTCGAGACCGACGAGGGCCACGTCGTCGGGGCGATCCGCATCTCCCCGGCGAACATGGTTACGTCGGGCGAAGACGAGTGGCAGCGCCAGGCGCGCTTCTACGCGAAGGTGCTGGATACCGCTGTCAAGGGTAATATTCAGATCGCCGAATACATGCGGATGGTCGACTACACGTCTCGGATCGAGCGCTACGCCCAGCGCCGCGAGGAGATCGTCACCACGGCCGACGGCGAGGCGCCGCCGGGCGAGGTCGACTACGAGGATCTCGAGTTCGGGAAGCAGGTGCTCGCGGATCTCTGCGAGGAACGTGCCGACGTCGTCTCGCTGTACGACCTCTCGACGTACACGGTCGACCCATATCTGATCGTGGAAGTGAAGCCCGAGGACGTGGTCTCCGAGGACGACGTCGAGGGTGGGCTGGCCTCGGTGCCGGTTATCGGCCGGATCTACTCCCGCCTGAAGGTGCGCGAACTCAAGCAGGAAGGCGAACACACCAGCCAGATGATCGACCTGCTCGAGGACCGGCTGGATACGGTCACCGACGCGATCCGCCGACTCGAGGACGTTTCGGGTCACCCGATCCCGAGCTCGGAACTCTCGCAGGTCGCGGCAGACCACTACCAGGCAGCCAACGCGTACGCACACGAGAGCTACTCGTCGCTGGTTCGCCAGACGCCGATCCCGACGCCCGACACATCCAACAGTGTTCACGGCGTCGAGACTGGCGAAACGTCCGACCCGGAGTACAATCTGACGTACTCGCACCTGGACGTCGAAGCCGACCGTGACCCACGGACGACGCTCTCGAAGCGGCACAACCAGCTCGCGGTCGCCGACCAGACGGCCGCTCCGGACGAACCCTCCGGGCCGGGTGGTGAGAGCGAGGCCACGAGTGTCGAGACGGAGGCAGCCACCGACGGCGGAACGGCCGCGGAGCCCGCCGACGTCGAGACGGTCTCGCCGACGGACGGGCCCGGCACCGCGGATATCGCGCTCACCGACGAGGAGCTCGAGGAGCAGTACATCTCGCTGCTGGCGCCGGAGGTCGTCGAGCGTTCGTGGATCGGCGACAGGAACGGTGGCGACCACCTCAAGATCGATGGCGAGATCTATACGGCGACGCTGTTCATCTCGAGCTATCCGAAGGACCCGCCGCAGGGCTTCCTCGAGCCGATCCTCCAGTTCGACGACGCCGAAGTCCAGACGAACGTCACGACCCACGTCGAGACGATCGATCAGGACAAGGCCGAACGCGAACTCGAGGACTACGCCGACTCCCTCCGGAAGCGGTACAACCGGGTCAAGGACTCGCGCTTCGAGATGTTCGCGAGCCGTTACGAGGAGGAAGCCGACGAGACGCAGTCGGCGCTGGATTCGTTCCTCCAGAGCGAACACGATATGTTCGAGGCCCAGACCTACATCGAGGTCCGGTCGTTCGATTCGGATGCGCTCAAACGCGCGATTCGCTCGATCCGCTCGAAGATGTCCGACATGAGCGCGGAGGTCGCCGTCCTGCGGAACAATCACGACCTGGGCCACCAGACAGTCGCGCCCGCGTGTCAGGATAAGGTCGGCCAGAAGGTCAAACTCCGAGCGGAGGGGCTGGCGGCGATGAACCCGTGGACGACGACGAACCTGTACGACCCCTCTGGCGTGGAGATCGCCGAGAACATGGCGACGAACGAGCCGCTCTCGGTCGACGTCTACGACCGCGACGCAGGGTACAACTGGTTTATCGTCGGGAAGACGGGCGCCGGGAAGACCGTCACAGCGAGTCAGTACCTCTGGCGGTACAAGACCGATAACCCCGACTCGTTCATGGCTGTTATCGATCCGCTTCAGGAGTTTGCGAACCTTCAGGAAGTGTTCGGCGGCGAGCGAATCGTCGTCGGATCGACGAACATCAACCCGTTCGATATCTCGCCGACGCCGAAGGACAAACTCGACGCCGTCGGCCACGGGGCGCCCTACCGCGAGTGGCTCAACTCCGGGCTGGACTTCGTCGCGCTGTACTACCAGATGCAGGGCTTCGACTTCTCGCAATACCGTGCGATCTGGACGAAGGCGATCAAGCAGGCCGGCCGTGAGAAGGGCATCACCGAGGACCCAAAGACGCACGATCCGGACTACCGACAGAAGCAGGGCAACGACGGGACGGCGCCGACGATGACCGATGTGATGGAGATCATCAGCGACATGTCTCGAGACGGGTCAGACTTCGTCGAAGACCCTGACAACGAGAGCCGCGTCGAGGACCGTGAAGAGAAGGCGACGACGGTGATCAATAACCACGTCGAGCCGTTCCGCAAGGGCGGTCACCTCGAGCATCTGGCCCACCAGACTGAGGTCGATCTCTCGGACACGGACTTCGTCTACGCTGACCTCCAGCTCAAGGAGGGCGACGAAGAGGGCGGCGGACTCATGAT